>JBDNGG010000453.1:0-8351 GCA_041689405.1 Terrimicrobiaceae bacterium
ACGCCTTTGAGCATATTTTCTTCCCAGTCTTCCTTGCTGGTTGGCGACACATAGACCGCCTTGATATCGAAACCGGTTTTATTTACGAGCGTGAAGTCGAGGTCGGGTTCTGCCTGCGCCTGAGAGACAACTCCCAGGAAAATGGCAATGGCCGCGAGTCGAATCAGATGCAGTTGGTGTTTCATAGAAACTGATCGGTAGAAGGTTTTTTGTGGCCGTCAATGGTTTTCGGTGTGAAGAATTAGCGCAATTTTTCTGAGTGCATCGGGGTGTCGCTGGCAAACGTTCTCATGATCAGCCGGGGAGCAGACTTGCCATGGGGAATAGACTGTGAATAACTTGCAAATAATTGTCAGCCGCTTCTAGAGATTATTCACAACCGTGTTGTGAATAACCCGTCAGATTCCAGACATTATCCAATGACAATCAAAGAAATACACCACCGCTTGGCAGTCCTCGGCGCGTCCCCGTCACGATCCCTCGGGCAGAATTTCCTCTTTGATCAAAACCTTGTGAAATGGATCGTTTCTGAGCTGGGTATCGAGCCTGGCGATCATGTCGTGGAGATTGGTCCCGGTCTTGGCGCGCTCACGGAACTCCTTGCGGAGACGGCGGACTGGCTGACGATTATTGAAAAAGACGAGCGCCTGATTCCTTGGCTGCGTGAGCGGTATGAGGGTCACAATGTAGATATCATCCACACCGATGCGGTTGCGTTCGACACCCGGCGCTTAATGGGGCGCGGGCCGCTGCGGATTATTGGGAATCTGCCGTATTACGTTTCAACGCCGCTCATTGATCGCTTCGCGGATCCTGTGCTGGGGCCACGGAAGCTGGTCTTCACGTTACAGAAAGAACTTGCAGACCGGCTAAACGCAACCCCGGGCACGAAGGCCTACGGTGCGATGACCTTGTGCCTCGGTCGGCGGTGGCGGGTGCGTGCAGTAAAAACACTGCCTCCAAGTGTCTTCTTTCCGGCGCCAAAGGTGGATTCCTCTGTGGTCACGCTGGAGCCCCGTCCTGCTGCCGATGTGCCCGTTGGAGATGATCAGATTTTTGACCAACTGGTTCGAGCGGGGTTTTCGGAGCGCAGAAAGCAACTGCGCAAGCTGCTCCCGGGTGTGAATCCAGATCAATGGAGTGCCATCGCCCGAGACCTTGGCATCCCGCACGATGTACGCGGTGAGGCGTTGGATCGCGCCCAATGGGCCCGACTGGTGCAGACGCTGGCTCCCGGGCAAGCGCAGCAGGATGAGGAAATCTTTGATGTGGTTGACGTGAACGATGTGGTCGTGGACGCGCTGCCGCGTGGTGAAGTCCATGAGCGCGACTTACGGCACCGTGCGGTGCATGTCCTCCTGTTTAATGTCGGTGGTGAGATCTTCCTGCAAAAACGCTCGATCTGGAAGGATCGGAATCCCGGGCTCTGGGATTCCTCAACCGCCGGACATGTCGATAGCGGCGAGGATTACGAGACAGCCGCCCACCGCGAAATGAGGGAGGAGATCGGCATCGATACAGCCATCACGCCCGTCTGCAAATTGGGGTCTGGAGCGGATACCGGATACGAATTTTTGCAGATTTTCTGTGGCAACCATGATGGCCCATTTATTTTCGCCCCCAGAGAAGTTGAGGGCGGTGGATTTTTCTCCGTGCAGCAGGTCAGCGATTGGCTGGCTGCCCATCCCGAGGATTTTACACCGATCTTTCGCCAGGCGTTTCCTCGGGTGCTCGCCGCGATTAATGACGCCGTTTAGCCAATGACAATCAAACCCAAGAACCCGGCCAAGTTACACTATCAGCGCCTGCGCACGCTTTCGTGTGACGAACTTTGGTCCCGCGAAGTGCCGGCATTTGATCAGGCTGAGCCAGCGGAGCGTATGAATCAGATCAGCGTGATTCGTGCAGTAGGAGTCGTATTCTCCGAGACCGGCACGGAGGAGCAAAAGCAACAAGCCCGCGTGTGGCTCCGCTCGCTATTGCAGGATCCTCAGGAAAAGGTACGGCGCTATGCGATGACCGCGCTCCCGAAACTTGGCGCAAACACCCCGGAAGAAGGCGATCTGCTAGATCTACTGGAAAAAACGGACTCCGATCGCGAACGCAAGGCACTTGGTCAAACGCTGGAGAAGATCGGCGGCACCGAAACGCTCGCGCGCACCAAGGATGGGCGCCTTGGCCCGCTTGACCGCACTGTGCAGAAAGTGCAGGCCAATGTGGCACGCAATCTTGGCTCGGGAGCCGTGCGCATGGACGCACGACTCGAAGAGTTCCGAAAGGTACGGATTCACCTGCGATGCCGCGCCGGGTTGGAAAAAATTGTTGCGATGCAGATCGCTGATCTGAATAAGCGGAGCGAAAGATTTCGTCTCATCCGAAGCGAGCCAGGGTTGGTTGCGGTGGACCCCGTAGGCCCATTTTGTCTCGCAGATGTGTTTTTATTACGCGGATTTTCGACTGCCGGCATTGTGCTTGGCACTGCCGATGCCCCGCGCGACGAGGTCGAGGCGCTGGCTGGTATCATCGCATCACCCCTCGCGCAGCGGGTAATGACCGCGTTTACCGACGGTCCGCTGCGCTACCGTGTGGAATTCCCCGCCCGCGGGCATCAACGCGGACTGGTCCGCAACCTCACGGACCGGGTATTTGCACTTTGTCCCGACCTCATCAATGACTCTCGCAGCGCGCCGTGGCAGATCGATGTATACCAGAGCGGTCGTCGCGTCTGGGCGGAATTGACCCCACGGCTGAGGCCCGATCCCCGGTTTTCCTATCGCCTGGCCGATGTCCCTGCAGCTTCGCATCCGCCGCTTGCCGCGTGCTTGGCTCATTTGGCGGGTCCCATGGAGAATGAAATCGTATGGGATCCCTTCTGCGGCTCCGGTCTGGAACTCATCGAATCCGCAATGCGTGGTGGAGTGAAACACATCTTCGGAACAGACCGGAGCGAAGATGCCATTCAAATCGCCGAAGCAAACTTCGCCGCGGCACTCTCCGGGAGCGTACCTGTCACGTTCGCATCTTGCGATTTTCGGGACTATTCGGATGTCGAAGGGCTCAACGAACGGGGAGTTTCAATCGTGATATCCAATCCGCCAATGGGACGTCGCATTCCGATCTCCAACCTGCGTGGTCTGATCGCTGACTTCTTCGAAGTCGCCGAAGAGGCGCTGGTCCCGGGTGGGTGCCTCGTATTTGCTAATCCTCTGCCGATTGCTCCGTGCGGCAGTGGGCTACAACTTGAGTTCCAGCAGCGTGTGGACCTCGGCGGCTTTGACGTTCAAATCGAGAAATATCTCCGGAAATAGTCCGCATCAACGAAGGGGCAAGGTAAGTGACGTTCGCAGGGAGGGCGCCTCGCGGTTTCACGCATGCGAGGTGAGCGCAAATATGGCCCCTCTTTGAACGATGGATAAAAACAAACAACCCCGGTCTTTCGACCGGGGTTGTTGTTGATTTTTGAGCCGAGGCTCAGGTAGAGGGATGGTAAGGCCCGGACTTTAGTAGTCCATGCCGCCCATACCGCCGCCTTGAGGCATCGCAGCTGGCTTATCCTTTTCGGGGATCTCAGTGATGAGAGCCTCGGTGGTGAGGAGGAGCGCGCTGATCGATGCTGCGTTCTGTAGTGCGCTGCGGGTGACTTTGGTCGGATCGACCACACCGGCTTTGACGAGATCCACATATTCGCCGGTGGCGATGTTGAGTCCTTCGTTGCCTTTACGCTTTTTGACTTCCTGAACGATGAGTGCTCCTTCGAGACCAGCGTTGTCAGCGAGCTGACGAAGCGGGGCTTCGATGGCGCGGCGAACGATGCCGAGGCCGATGGCTTCGTCACCTTCGAGCTTCACGTTGTCGAGTGCCTTTTGAGCACGGACGAGTGCAACTCCACCGCCGGGGACGATCCCCTCTTCGACGGCTGCGCGGGTTGCGTGCAGAGCATCTTCAACGCGGGCTTTCTTTTCCTTCATCTCCGTTTCGGTGGCGGCACCGACATTGATGACGGCGACACCGCCTGCGAGCTTGGCGAGACGCTCTTGGAGCTTCTCACGATCGTAATCGCTGGTGGTTTCGTCGATCTGACGACGGATTTGGGACACACGGCCCTGGATATCAAGGTTCTTGCCTCCGCCTTCGACGATGGTTGTGTTTTCTTTGTCAATAACAATGCGTTTTGCATGTCCGAGGTCTTCAATCTGGAGGTTTTCCATCTTGATTCCAAGGTCTTCTGTGATGCAACGGCCACCAGTGAGGACGGCGACGTCTTCAAGCATTGCTTTACGACGATCACCAAAGCCAGGAGCCTTGACAGCGCAGATCTGCAATGTGCCACGGAGTTTGTTGACGACGAGCGTTGCGAGGGCTTCGCCTTCGACGTCTTCAGCAATGATGAGGAACGGGCGGCCGGTCTTCGCGACTTTTTCGAGCAGCGGAAGGAGATCCTTGAGGCTGCTGATTTTCTTCTCGTGGATGAGGATGTAAGCGTTCTCAAGAACGGCTTCCATGTCTTCCGTATTGGTCACGAAGTAAGGCGAGAGGTATCCCTTGTCAAACTGCATGCCTTCCACGACGTCAAGCGTGGTCTCAATGGACTTCGCTTCTTCAACCGTGATGGTTCCATCTTTGCCGACTTTTTCCATCGCGTCTGCGATGATCTGGCCGATGGTAGCGTCCCAGTTAGCAGAAACAGTGGCGACCTGCGCGATTTCCGAGCTGTCTTTCACTTTCTTGCTGATGCGTCCGAGTTCGACAACGATAGCATCAACTGCCTTCTGGATGCCGCGCTGGAGCGATGTAGGGTTGGCACCTGCGGTGACGTTCTTGAGGCCCTCGCGATAAATCGCTTCGGCGAGAACGGTCGCTGTGGTAGTTCCATCACCAGCGATATCACTGGTCTTGGATGCTACTTCACGGACGAGTTGAGCGCCCATGTTTTCGTAAGGGCACTCGAGTTCGATTTCCTTGGCGACGGTTACGCCGTCCTTGGTGATCGTTGGGCTGCCGAATTTTTTGTCGAGGATGACGTTGCGTCCAGCCGGCCCGAGGGTCGCCTTGACGGCACGCGCCAACTTTTCGACACCACGGAGCAGAGACTGCCGCGCGTGTTCGTCGAATTGAATTTGTTTTGCTGCCATAATTTTAAGTGGTAGTTTTTATTGAGAGTTGTTACGGAGCGCTTCCCCTTAGCCGATAATGCCGAGGATATCGTCCTCACGCATGATCAAGTAGCTGGTTCCACCGATTTTAACTTCGGTCCCACCGTATTTCGAGATAAGGACCTTGTCGCCTTTTTTGACGGTGAACGCGATTTTGTTGCCATCGTCATCGTTCTTGCCAGTGCCGAGGGCGACTACTTCGCCTTCCTGCGGTTTTTCTTTAGCGGTGTCCGGGATAATGATCCCGCCTTTTTTGACTTCGCCTTCTTCGAGCGGTTTCACGAGAACCCGGTCGCCGATAGGCTTGATGTTTACTGCCATTTGGATATTTCCTTTTGGTTTGGGTTTTTAACGGGGTCCGGAGCACCGCAATCGCGGGCCAGTCCATTGTTAAATGGTTTTGTTAAGGTGGTTGAGGAGCGTGTTAAGGCTTTTTATCCTCGTCCACCATTTCAAATTCTGCATCCACGACGTCCGCGTCTTTTTTGGAACTCGACGTGTCGGCGCCTGCGGTCGGATCAGGTCCCGCGGAGCCCGGCTGAGCTCCCTCGCCAGCTGCGGCTTGTTCGTAAAGTTTGGCGCTGAAAGCCTGGAATTTTTCATTCAGCTCGTCGTGGGCCCGCTTGATCGCATCGTTGTCACTGCCTTTGAGAGCTTCGCGGACAGATTCCACGGCTTTTTCGAGGTCGGCTTTTGTCGCCCCATCAAGTTTTTCGCCCAGCTCTGTGAGTTGTTTTTCACATTGGTAGGCCAGATTGTCAGCGTTGTTGCGGAGTTCAATCGAATCCTTCGCTTTGCGGTCATCTTCGGCGTGAGCCTCAGCCTCTTGTTGCATCCGCTCGACTTCCTTAGGATCGAGTCCGCTTGATCCGGTGATGCTGATCTTCTGCTCCTTGCCTGAGCCCAGGTCCTTGGCACTGACGTGCAGAATGCCATTGGCATCGATGTCGAAGGTGACCTCGATTTGAGGTGTGCCGCGAGCCGCGGGAGGGATACCGTCCAGATGGAAGGTTCCCAGATTCTTATTGTCGCGGGAAAGCGGACGCTCACCCTGGAGCACCTTGATCTCAACCCCGGGCTGGTTGTCACTGTAAGTCGAAAAAATCTGTGACTTCCGGGTTGGAATCGTCGTGTTGCGAGGAATCATTGGAGTCGCTACGCCACCCGCTGTTTCGATAGCAAGCGTGAGTGGAGTCACGTCGAGGAGGAGGACGTCTTTTACGTCGCCGCGCAGCACGCCACCCTGAATCGCAGCGCCAATCGCCACAACTTCATCAGGGTTTACCCCTTTGTGGGGTTCCTTGCCCACAAGTGCGCGCGCGGTCTCCACCACTCTGGGCATACGCGTCATTCCGCCGACCAGAACCAATTCATCGATGTTGCTCGATGTCCATTTGGCGTCTGTCAGACAGTCCTTGACGGGCTTGGTCGTGCGGGCAAAGAGATCGTCCGTGAGCTGCTCAAGTTTGGAGCGGGTTAGCTTTTTCTGAATGTGCTTCGGACCTGATGCGTCTGCCGTAATAAATGGCAGGTTTATTTCATACTCCTGAGTCGATGAGAGAGCGATCTTGGCCTTTTCAGCCTCTTCCTTGATACGCTGGATGGCGTCAGGTTGTTTGCCGAGGTCAATGCCGCTGTCGGCCTTGAATTCATCGATAATCCAATCCATGAGGCGGTTGTCCCAGTCGTCACCACCAAGGCGGGTATCGCCATTCGTAGCGCGAACTTCGAACACACCATCACCAATTTCGAGTGCGGAAATATCAAATGTCCCGCCGCCAAGGTCATAAACAGCGATCTTCTCGTCCTTTTTCTTGTCGAGACCATACGCCAGAGAGGCCGCCGTCGGTTCGTTAATGATCCGGAGCACTTCGAGGCCGGCAATTTTGCCAGCATCTTTTGTTGCATTCCGCTCGGAATCGTTAAAATACGCAGGCACGGTGATCACCGCTTGAGTGATCTTTTCCCCAAGCTTCGCTTCCGCGTCGGCCTTGAGTTTGGCGAGGATCATCGCAGAAATTTCCGGCGGACTAAACCGTTTCTTCTCCCCATTGATGTCCACTTCAATGTGCGCGTCGCCATTGGATGCTTCCACCACTTTATACGGGATGCGGTCGAGTTCGTTTTTCACTTCCGCAAATTTACGGCCCATGAAGCGTTTGACAGAAAAAATCGTATTTGCCGGGTTAGTGACGGCTTGGCGTTTGGCGGCCTGACCAACGAGTCGTTCTCCCGACTTTGCGAATGCAACAACGGATGGCGTGGTACGCGCTCCCTCCGAGTTTTCCAAAACAGTCGGCTCTCCGCCGTCCATGACAGACATGCACGAATTCGTAGTGCCGAGATCAATTCCTAAAATTTTTGACATATTGTAATTCTCCAGCCTCACATAAGCAAACCGCGAGCCAAGATTCCTGGCGGGTCATTTAAAGCGTTCCCCATGAATATATTAAGAAATCATTAATCCCATTTTAATGCTGGATTCGACCAGCTGATGAGAAAATATGGCTCAGAAAGAGGCGAGGAATGTGTCACATGTGCGCCGTTGTGGCGCTATTCCAGCGCTGATCAACTATAGATTCCTCAACTAAACCGGATGGGCCCCGGCTGGCTCCTCGAAATACTCCATTATGGCGGTGCAATTTATCAGCGGGCTGTATGCTTGATGGGCGAAAAATAGCACGTGATGAATGACTTGTCGTGGTCGCCGGGAGGAACGGCTGCCGCTTGCGACGCCATGCTCGATGCCAAGGTCGAGGGCGTCCTCGTAGCAGGCCTGAACGTCCCGGAGAGCATCATTGAGCTCACGGCAATCCAGAAGCGGCGCATCCCGATGGTGACACTCAGCGGAAATGATCACCCTGAGGTGCCGCATATTCGTGGGGATGCGAATTTAGCAATGCAGCAGATGAAGCGCCATCTGCTGGGGTTGGGCAAACGTCGGTTGCTCTTGCTGTCCCAGCAGGCCTCCGAAAATCATCATGGCAGCTATCTATGGGCATCGACCGAGCGGGTCAACGGATTCAAAAATGCAATCCAGTCAGGTGGCGGAAATTTGGCGACTGCGCGGTCGCGCCATTGGGGATGTTGACGCCCGTCGTGGAGCATTGGCGATCACGGCTCTGAATGCCGGGAAGCATATCATTCTCGACAGACCGATTTGGAAGTCGCTCTTGGTGGCACGGGAGTGGAACGCGA
>JBDNGG010000454.1:0-6612 GCA_041689405.1 Terrimicrobiaceae bacterium
AGAGCGCATTCGAGATCTTCCAGAGCGCTTCGAATGGTCCCGGGCGATCCCGTTTATCATTCTGCATCTGGCTTGTCTCGGTGTGATCTGGACGGGATGGAGCTGGACGGCTGTCGGTGTTGCCGTAGCGCTCTACCTGATCCGCATGTTTGCAGTGACTGGATTGTATCACCGCTACTTTTGTCACCGGGCTTTCAAAACTTCGCGCCCGATCCAATTTGTCTTTGCGTTACTTGGCCTCACTGCGGTCCAGCGTGGCCCTCTGTGGTGGGCTTCGGTGCACAGGCATCACCACCGGCATTCTGATGAAGAACACGATACTCATTCGCCAGTGTCCAAGGGCTTTCTCTGGTCCCATGTCGGGTGGCTGACGAGCAGCCGGAACTTCCCGACCAACTATGCCGCGGTGCGTGACCTGGTGAAATTCCCCGAGCTTGTTTTCCTTAATCGTTTTGACTTGATCGGTCCCCTGTTGCTAGCGGGAGCACTTTTCGGAGCGGGAGAACTGCTAGCTGCCTTTGCACCGGGTCTGGGCACCAATGGATGGCAGTTGGTCGTCTGGGGATTTTTTATCAGCACCGTTTTCCTTTTCCACGGAACCTGTGCAGTCAATTCGTTTGCGCACACGCTGGGGTCCAAGCGCTACGAAACGAATGACGAGAGTCGAAACAGCCTCATCCTCGCGCTAATCACGCTGGGCGAAGGATGGCACAACAACCACCACCACTATCAGGCTTCCGCAAGGCAAGGGTTTTACTGGTGGGAGATTGATATTTCTTACTACGTGCTGAGAGTATTAGCGGCGCTGGGCATTGTATGGGACCTGCGCGGAGTGCCAACGTCCGCTTACCAAGTCGCCCGAGACCAGAACGACGAATAACTTCGCCATGGAGCGCATCGCGATTATCGGCACGGGCATCGCGGGCCTTGGATGTGCGTGGAATTTGCGCGACCAAGCCCATTTGACACTTTTCGACAAGGCGGCCCGACCGGGAGGCCACACCAATACGGTGACGGTGCAAGAGAGCGGCCGCGCAGTCCCCATCGACACCGGATTCATTGTTTTCAACAAGGTAACTTATCCGAACTTATGTCAGCTCTTTGAGGAAACCGGAGTTGCCATTCAGCCGAGCGAGATGTCGTTCAGCGTGCAGCATCGTCCCGACGGGCTTGAATATAACGGGATGAGCCTGCAAAAGATTTTCGCCCAAAAACGAAACCTGTTTCGCCCGCGGTTTTACCGTCTCCTGGCGCAGATCGGTCGTTTTTTCAAAGTGGCGAATGCATCCTTGGCATCCGGCAATGCAAGGAACCTCACGGTGCGACAGTATGCAGACGCCCATGGATTTGATGCTGATCTGCTCAATTATTACCTCGTTCCAATGAGCTCGGCAGTGTGGTCGACACATCCCGACGAAGTTCTCGATTTCCCGGCGGAAATGCTGATTCGTTTTTTCTATAATCATGGGTTTCTCGGCGTACAAACTCATCATCCATGGTTCACGGTTTCCAATGGCTCCCACACTTACCTCCGGAAGATTCTAGCCGCGACCGGCGAGCCACGTCTCGATGCCGAAATTGTGGAAATCTCCGAATCACCAGATGCAGTCCAACTCCGAACTGCCGATGGTTACTCGGACCATTTTGACCGCGTGATTGTAGCGACCCATGCGGATGAGGCGTTGGCGCTTCTCGCGCAGCCGGATGACGACCAAGCTGCCCTATTGGGCCCTTGGCGCTATCAGCACAATGCGGCCACACTCCATACCGACGCGTCTTGCATGCCTCGCAAAAAGATCGCATGGGCCTCATGGAACTATCGGATGGAAAATTCGCCCGACGGAAACCTTCGGGCAACGACCCATTATTGGATGAATGCACTCCAGCGCGTGTCTGAGGAGCAGAATTATTTTGTATCAATCAACGCACGTGGCTTGATTAAGCCCGAGACCATTCTTTACGAGACAGACTACACCCACCCGGGGTTCACCTTGGATTCACTTGCCACCCAAGCTCGCCTGCCATCGCTGAATTCACGCGCGGCGAAGCAGCGCGTCTATTTCTGCGGCAGCTATTTCAGACATGGCTTTCATGAGGATGCGTATTGGTCGGCAGTGACGCTCAGCCACACGATTTCCGACCACCTCCGCCAGTCATGAATTCGTGTCTTTACGAATGCACCGTGATGCACAAGCGTCTTCGCCCGAAGACCCACCAATTCACCTATCGGATCTTTCTATTTTGGCTGGATTTGGATGAACTCGCGGCAGTCGAGCGATCCGTTCCGATCTTCTCAGCGGGAACACGGAATCTTTACAGCCTGCAAGCGGAAGATCATTTTTCCTTCGGAGCCCAATCGATTCGGAGCAATGTCATTTCCTGGGTGCAATCGCAGGGCGAAACCAGGGAAATAGCAAACGTCCGTATGCTCACGCTTCCTCGATTCCTCGGATATACGTTCAATCCGATCACCATCTACATCCTCTACAATGCCGCAGGAGATCCGATTACCTCGGTCACAGAAGTGGGAAATACATTCAAAGAATTGAAACCTTACCTAGTTCCTGCGGAAGGTGAGCATTTTCATTCGCGGGCAACGAAGCATTTTTATGTATCCCCGTTCTCTGACCTCGATCTCGCATTCGACTTTAAATATGAAACTCCATCGGAGCGACTCCGCGTCTGGATCGATGATTACCGAGACGAGGAAAAGGAACTAATCAGTGTGCTCAGCGGGAAGCGTCTACCGCTAACCACCGCAAACCTGCTGTACTGCACACTCAAGTATCCATTGATTACTCTCAAGGTGATCACACTCATCCACTGGGAAGCGATACGTTTGTGGCTGAAGAAAGTCCCGTTCCACCGCAAAGAAGCGAACCCACACCTCCAACGGGGGGTATTTCGCCCTCATCCGTCCATCGCCGGGAATGATGTGAAACACGCCGATCTACCTAAAAAATAGGCAGCGGCTGCCATCCCGTCAGATTCTCGGGATCTGAGGGAAATCTGACTCCTTCCCACTCCCTGAGGCTTAAATACCGAGCTTGGAAAGAAGGTCTGCTTTTCCGGCAAGACCTACGACTTGGTCTTTCTTCTCACCATTTTCAAAGATAAGGATTGTCGGGATTGCCTGAATTCGGAACTTCGATGCGACACCGGGGCAGTCATCGACATTTACTTTACCTACCTTTACGAGTCCGACTTTCTCGTCAGCGATCTCGTCAATCAGCGGAGCGATCATTCGGCAGGGACCGCACCAAGGTGCCCAGAAATCAACTAAAACCGGGACGGTCGCATTCGCGATTTCATCGTCGAAGTTGGCGTCGGTGAACTCAATTACATTTGCGCTAGCCATAGGATATTTAAATAGAGGTTGGATCCGGGAGGGCGGGGTTTTTATTGGAATGAAATAACTGGAATACTCCCAGGTCAACGCGAGCACTCAAAGACGCCGAGAATCGGCCCGGCAGGCTACAGAAATTGAACTCCGAGAGCGATGAGCGCGGCAACGACAGCGGCAGCACCAAGAATCGTGGTCATGGTATCTGGAGACTCTGCCACTGGAGCAACATCCGAGGTTTTGAAAGGAGCCTTAGCCGTAGCTCCGAGAAGCGGCGCTTTAGGCGTCAACTGCACAGTTGCCTGAGGCATCGGCTTGCTAGGTGCTGGGGTAACTTTTGCAGTCTCCTTCTTGGCCTCAGGTTTTACTGCAACAGGCGCAGGGGCTGGCATGGAGGCGACCTTTGAAGCTGACAGCGCAGGGGCAACGGGAGCGGATGGAGCCATCGGCGGCTTCAATCCGGCAGGAGCGACCGGTGCTGCAGGCGGTTTTGGCGGAGTGAGACCGACAGGAGGCGAAGGGGGTTTAAGCCCGGCAGGTGGTAGTGGAGCGCCACCTGTGGGAGCAGGTGCAGGCTTTGGCGGCAGATTGATCATCGCGTTCTCGCGCGGGTTTCCTGCGGCCGACTGCCCTTCACGACGCGGTGGAAGAACGATGCGGACGGTTTCTTTTTTCGGCTCACTCATAAACTCTGGGGTAATCTGTTAAAAAAATGTTGTTGCTCAATATTTCTCGCACCGGAGGAGTTTTTGCAATCTCAAATTCGGAATCTTGTAAACATCATTGAACGACAGGTGTGTCTTTCTGGATGGAGGCCGTCTTGCTGGCAGCCCTGACTTCGATCAGATCTCCAGCGATCCGAAGTGCTTCGTTTCGCACGGCGTCCGGTGCCGGGTCTTTTGGCTCTTCGTCTTTCGCCTCTTCAACTTCCATATCGTAGCCCTTCTTTTTGTCACGATCAAAGGCGACTTGGACGAGCTCTGGTTTCTCCACATTTTCAAGTGTCAGCTCGTAAGCAGTCACCTCAAACGCCGGGCCGCGCTCTTTGCGATCTGAAATACGTGCCTCTTTCCGGGCAGTATCTGCATCCCGCTCAGACTTCCGCTTAGCAAGGTTCAGGGAAACGGTATTTTCCTCAATGCGCTGCCGCAACCGCGTCATATCTTCAAGGATGTACGAGAACTCGGGGTCGGACGCGACACGTGCCGCCGAGCGGTTTTGCAATTCGGGCAGCATAGACGCCATCATGGGATCGGTCTCGATGCGCTGCGGAGCGACTTCGTCGTAAGGGAGCGCATTAGGCAATGCACCCTCGCCGATTTCAGGATTGTCCGTCAGCGATGGGATGATGATGTCCGAGCGAACGCCCTCGAGTTGGGTCGAACCGCCGCGGACTCGGTAATATTTGTTGATGGTCAGCTTCAGAGCCCCGGCATCGGCAGCACCCAAACTAAAGATCGGCATGAAGCGGCCGATATCCAGCATCGTCTGGACTGTTCCTTTTCCAAATGAACGCTCATCTCCGACGATTACGGCTACCCCGTAATCCTGAAGGGCAGCAGCAAAGATCTCGCTGGCGGATGCGCTCAGTCGATTCATGAGCACCACAATCGGACCATTATAAGCCAAACTGGGATCAGGATCATTTGAGACGCTGACTTTTCCATTCGAATCCTTGGACAATACCACCGGACCTTTTGGGATGAACAATCCCGTCAGCTTAATAGCCTCATCCAAAGATCCACCTCCGTCACGGCGGAGATCAATTACCAAGCCCTCGGCATCTTCTTTTTTGAGACGATTGATCAATGAAAGAACGTCGCCTGCAGTACTCACACCCTCATCGGAGTTCGCGTAAAAGGACGGCACCTCCACCCATCCGATTTTTACATTCCTGCCATCTTGACCTTTCATGTCGAGAAGCTCCGCTTTGGCCTTCTGGTCTTTTAATTCCACCTTGTCCCGGCGGATGGCGATCACCTCGCGCTTAGAAGCGTCGACCACATTGGCAGGGATCACTTGGAGCCGGACGATGGTTCCGCGTTTCCCACGGATTTTCTGAACGACTTTGTCGAGTCGCATGTCGACGATATCCTCGAATTCCTTTTCGCCCTGCGCGACAGCCACAATGCGGTCACTGACACGGAGATTACCTTGCAGATCCGCAGGGCCTCCCGGAACGATCTCTCGCACCTTCGTATAGCCGTCTTCGGAGCTGAGGACAGCACCAACACCTTCGAGTGACTTCTCCATTTCAATCCGGAAGCTCTCCAGTTCGGACGGGCTCATGTAGGTTGTGTGCGGATCGTATGTGCGTGCGAGGGCGCTCAGGAATCCTGCGACGATCGCTTCGTCATCAAGATCGTTCACGTTACGAAGAATCTGGTTCTGACGCCGGGCGATCACCTTAGGAGGAGCGTCTGTGGCATGTTCATTGAGACTTTCTTCGAGCAGCTCAGCCTCGATTCGATCCGCCCAAAGCTGGTCTGCTTCAGCTGCGTCCTTCGGCCACGGTGATTCCTTGCGATCCAGTGCGACGGTGCGCTCCGATTTGAAATCATATTTTTTGTCAGCGAGTTTTAGATTTTTTGCGGCTCGTGCTTCAACGCGTTCCTTGTAACGAGCGAATATTTCGCGCGCTGGGTCCAAGTTTCCGGAGAGGATGTTCTGGTCCAATGAGCTTTCGTATTTGAGCCGAAACTCCTCCACATCGGGCTCAATGAAAAACAGGCGGTTAGGGTCGAGATCGGCGAGGTAGCGTTCGAAGAGGCGCTTTGAAATATCGGCATTCAGCGATTGCCGCGAATAATGTCCCTGCTCCAGGAGGCGAGCAACGGACACCGACACTTTATCCATATCTGTCTGGGCCCGTGCCGGCAGGGCAATGGATGTAATGGTCAGGGCAAGCAATATTGCCAAAGTGGAGTTCTTAATCTTCATTGTATCCTTCACAGAAGCAGACGATTGCCTCAAAATCAAATTACGCATTACAACTATGACCACTTTTTCATGATAAAGTTCGAAGAATTTACCGGCGGTGTCTTTGACACCAACGCATTTCTCCTCCGGGGGCCGTCCGGCTGCGTGCTAATCGACGCTCCCCAAGGAGCTGACGAACGTTTTGCAGATGAGCCTATTGTCGCCCTTTTACTTACCCATGGCCACTTCGATCATATCGTTGATGCAGCTGCGGTCCAGCAGCGCCATGCCTGCAAAGTCGCGGTGCACGCAGACTCCCGGGCGATGGTGGCTGAACGTGGTTTTTTTTC
>JBDNGG010000455.1:0-35510 GCA_041689405.1 Terrimicrobiaceae bacterium
ACCTGCCGAATCGACCCGTCCCGGCCAGAGCAATAATAGATCCTACTATCTCCTATGTGCGCAAAATACAGCCACCCGGGCGAGAACCATCCAAGGCTCAAGGTAGTGCCCATGCCGCTGCATTCTTCGTACGATTCACCCAAATAGAGCAGCGCCTTGTGGATTTCTTCAAAAACCTCCTCGAGCACATCACCAAAACCGCTGTCCATTCCCATCGCCGTTTGCCGAAAGGCTCGAGGCATCAGCTTCGTTAATTTTTCGATCGCCACGCGGCTTGCAAATTCGCCCGCAGAAGCGCCGCCCATACCGTCACTGACCGCAAAGATGAAATCTGACGTTCCCGTCGATGATTCGCCGAGTTTCCCGAGGTGCTGGACCTCCTGCGCATCAAAACAGAGGCCAAGAAAGGCATCCTCGTTGTTCTTGCGGACGCGCCCGACATCAGTCAACCCCGACCACCGGATGCGGTGTCGTGGCATTTCCCTCCTCACACTTTCGATCATCGACTCGTTCAAGCGGGTCTAAAATCGTGGCAAATTCGAAATCAATCAAGCAGAAGCGCCCATCGGACTGCCGATAAGTCACATTTCGGAGTTCCGCATCATCGTGGCGCACGCCAAACTCCTCGAGTTCTGCAAATAATTCGCTCAGACGTTCGTCGTCCATACGCTCAACCCGTATACCGCAGCTGCTTGTCACGATTTTTAATTCTTCTGGGAATGCCTCCAACAAACGCGGCACAAACGGACACTCCCGCTTTTCCAGATAGCGCAAAATGTGTGTCTCAGTATCAAACCGCTCACGGGCCTTTGGTCCCCGGAAGGTTTTGTGCACCTTTCCGTCATATCCAATTCGCACCGTGGCACGCAGGGTGTCTTTAATCTCGTGCATCTTATGAAGTTTCATCGAAACCCCACGGGTATGCAAGCAACGAGCGGCAGGCCTTGCGACCACGCCCGGAAATCGGGATTTACAGAAAATATTTGCGTTAAAATATTAGCATTTTGGCATGGCTCCTGCTTCATTCTAGCGAAACCTCGTGCGCCTTTAGAGAAAAACTCCGCGAGATAACCCATACCCAACGATGAGCTGCCGGGCGCAACGGACATCATCGAAAAACCTCATCCGAATACATTATGGCGAAGTACAAACTGGAATACGTCTGGCTGGACGGCTACGAGCCCATTGCCAATCTGCGCAGCAAAACCCTCATCAAAGACTTTGAGAACTTTCCGACCCTAGAGGAACTGCCAGATTGGGGTTTTGACGGAAGCTCCACGAAACAGGCCGAAGGTAAGAGCTCGGATTGTGTGCTCAAACCCGTCGCATGCTATCCCGACACCACACGGAATAACGGCGTCCTCGTGATGTGCGAAGTTATGAATCCGGACGGCACTCCGCACCCGACGAACTCCCGTGCAACCATCATTGACGACCCGGGTACATGGTTTGGATTTGAACAGGAGTATTTTCTCTTTAAAGACGGCAAGCCCATGGGATTTCCAAAAGAAGGTTATCCCGAGCCACAGGGCAAATACTACACTGGTGTGGGGTTCTCCTCCGTCGGTGACATAGCCCGTGACATCGTGGAAGAACACCTCGACATCTGCCTCGACGCAGGCATCAACCACGAAGGCATCAATGCCGAGGTGGCGAAGGGTCAATGGGAGTTTCAAATCTTCGGAAAAGGCTCTAAAAAAGCTGCTGATGAGGTCTGGATGGCCCGCTATCTCCTGATGAGACTGTGCGAAAACTACGGCGTTGACGTGGAAATCCATTGCAAACCAATCAAAGGCGACTGGAACGGCTCTGGAATGCACGCCAACTTCTCAACGGAGTACATGCGCGAAACCGGCGGCAAAGAATACTTTGAAGCGCTCATGGGTGCCTTTGAGAAATTCCGAAATGAGCACATCGCTGTTTACGGACCAGACAACCACCTGCGCCTGACTGGACTGCACGAGACGCAATCCATCGACAAATTCAATTACGGCGTTGCCAATCGCGGTGCATCAATCCGCATCCCGCATAGCTTCGCTAATAACGGATACAAGGGATATCTTGAAGATCGTCGTCCAAACTCGGCCGGCGACCCATACAAGATCGCAGGCCGTATTCTTCAAACAATCGCTACCGTTCCAACTCCCTAGTTTAGATTAGGGCACACGGAAGAAAACCACCTCTCTCTCTCAGCAAAGATTTTACCTTGGGATCAGGGAGAAGTTCCGGAAAAAGAACCGCCGTCAGCACTAGCAGACGGCGGTTTCTTTTTGTTTTTTCTCGCTGGGTGCTTTTGAGCTTGCGGTGAGCTGGCAAACTTTCGCAATCTCTGCCTCCCGCACAAACCGTGCGCGAAGAAAGTAGGTGAAATTTTCATGCCAGAAGTAATTGTTCGTAAAGGTGAGCCGATTGATCGTGCTCTCAAGCGTCTTAAGTCGAAGCTCGATCAGGAAGGAATTCTTGACGAAGTCCGTCGTTTGCGTGCGTTCGAGACTCCGACGCAGCGGACCCGCCGCAAGGCGAAAGCCAACGCGAAGCGTCAAAAGCTGAAGATTCGTTTCGTTTTCAACCTCAACTAACTTCCACGAGGTATATTTTTTTAAAATGCCTCGGATTGTTTTTGCTGGCTGCGGTTTCCTTGGTGAGGCCGCAGCTTTGCTTTGTCTAAGATCGGGCTGGGATGTAACCGGGCTCACACATCGCCAAGAATCTGCCGCCGCGCTCCGAATTCGCGGAATTCCTTCGGATGTAGTGAACCTCGCCGATTCGAATTCAGTGCAGAAGTTTGCCAATTCGTTAGGTCCGGTCGATGTCGTCGTTCATGCTGCCAGCTCGGGGCGGGGCGGCGAGGACGCCTACCGCACGGTTTATCGCGATGGAATGGCACATTTGGCAGATGCATTCCCGAATACGTTCCTCATATTTACTGGCAGCACGTCGGTTTATGCTCAGGTTTCCGGCGAAGCCGTAAGTGAGGATTCACCGGCTCAACCAGATCGCAATACCGGCATGATTCTCCTCGAAGCCGAAGAAATCACACTTCAACAGAATGGTGCGGTCGCCCGACTGGCGGGAATTTACGGTCCAGGTCGCTCAGTCCTTCTGAGGAAATTTCTCGATGGCACGGCGTGCATCGAAGGTGATGGCCAGCGCATCATCAACCAGATCCACCGCGACGACGCCGCGTCTGCCCTGCTCGCGCTTGCTGTCAGCCGCTCCCGGGGAATCCATAATATTGTCGATGACGGACCGGCTTCACAGATCACGGTTTACCAATGGATTGCCGACGCGCTGGGTCGCCCGCTTCCTCCCTTTGGCGAACGCGATCTGAATAGGAAACGCGGATGGACAAACAAGCGGGTTAGCAACGCGCGTATCCGCTCCCTGGGATGGGAGCCAGGATTCCCCACCTATCAGACTGCGCTGCCGGCGTTAATCGCTGCCGCCGAGGCCGCGGCTCAACAAAACCAACAACAATGAGTGTGTATGGTCGTTTGCTGCGTGCGGTGATCTTTGATTTCGACGGGTTAATCCTCGATACCGAGACCCCTGAGTATTTGAGTTGGTTGAAGATCTACGAGGAGCACACGGTATCGATCAGCATTGAGGAATGGGCTATTTGCATTGGCACATCCGATGTGCTGGATCCACACAAGACACTGGAAGACCGCGCGGGCAGGAGTTTTGATCGAGTGGAGCTGAGCGAGCAAGTGCGCGAGCGAAGAATGGACCTTCTGGCCCGCGAGAAATTACTGCCCGGCGTCCTGGATGTGCTGAATGAGGCGCGTGCGTTGGATCTCAAGGTCGGCTTGGCGTCAAGCTCATCGCAGTCGTGGGTGCTCGGCCATCTGGAGTCGCTAGGAATTGCAGACCGTTTTCACACAATTAAAACGCGTGAAGACGTGGATCACGTCAAACCCGACCCAGAGCTTTACCTTCGCGCCGTAGAGGCGCTCGGGGTGCAACCCGCGGACGCAATCGCATTGGAGGATTCCTATCATGGCCTGTGCGCCGCACGAGCAGCCGGATTGTTCTGCGTGGCCGTCCCGAACCCAATGACGCGGCACCTTGCGCTGCACGAAGCAGATTTGTTACTGCGTTCGCTGGAGGAATTATCGCTTGGCTCGCTAGTGGCCGGACAATGACATCGCAACGAAGTGCGCGCAGTCCCTATTCCCGAACTTTTTCGATTCGAGCAAATGCGTTGTGGCTGTGAATCGACTCGAAATTCTCCGCCTCGACGGAGTAATACGAGACCGCAGGTAATTGGTCACACCGTATGGCGATATTGCGCACCAGATCCTCAACAAAAACAGGGTTCTCATAGGCGCGCTCGGTGACCACTTTCTCGTCAGGTCGTTTAAGCAAACTATAGAGCTCGGAACTCGCGCTTTGTTCCACGAGGCGAATCATATCCTCCAGCCACATGGGAGGCGTTGATCGCACGGAGAGCGTGACTTGGCCGCGTTGGTTGTGTGCGCCTGAAACGCTGATCGCTTTGGAACAGGGGCAGAGCGTGGTTACTTGGACGACGGCAGTTACGATAAAGTCCAACACGCCATGATTCAGCGTCGCAGAAAACCGCCCGGTGTAGTCCATAAGACCGACGGCACCTGTCGCGGGTGCCTTTTTCTCCATAAAAAAAGGAAATTCAAAATCGACGTGGGCACAATCTGAGTTCAGCCGATGGGTGAGCTGCTCGAGGATGTCCCGGATATTGTTCACATGGAGCAGGGAGCCATGGGAGTTCAAGACCTCGATAAATCGGCTCATGTGCGTGCCTTTGTGCTGGTGTGGCAGGTCCACGGTGAGCTGGACCATGGCTACGGTATTTTGGGTGGCGTGATCTTTGTCGCGGATCTCGATCGGATAGCGCAGGTTTTTTACACCCACGCGATCAATGGGAATATGCCGGTCATCAAGCTCGCTCTGGGTATCAGTGAGTGTCATAGCAATTGTATACGAAAAAATCCGAGTTGCGGTCGTGATTACTAGACCGCTTCCATGCCAAGGAGGATTTTGGCCGCTTGGTTCACGTCCTTGTCACCACGGCCGCTCAGGTTGACAATGATGATCTGGTCCTTTTCCATTTGGGGCGCAACCTTGATTACGTACGCGATCGCATGAGCAGATTCGAGGGCGGGGATGATGCCTTCGATTTCTGCCAGCATTCGGAATGCGGTCAATGCGTCGTCATCCGTAGCGTAGTCGTACTCGGTACGACCAATTTCCCGCAGCCAGCTATGCTCAGGACCGACTGCTGCATAATCCAATCCTGCAGATACTGAGTGCGTCAGGTCAATCTGCCCATCGTCGTTGGCCAGGAGCCAGGTTTTCGCACCTTGAAGCACTCCCAGTCTCCCGCCTTGAAAACGTGCTGCATGCTCCCCTGGAACAATGCCCCGCCCGCCGGCTTCAACGCCAACCATGCGAACGTTCTCGTCGTTCAGAAAGGCATAAAACAGTCCAATCGCATTACTCCCACCTCCCACGCAAGCGGTGAGAAGATCCGGCAGACGCTCCTCGCGTTGAAGAATTTGTCGGCGGGCCTCATCACCAATCACTCGATGAAAGTCGCGGACCATCATGGGATACGGATGCGCGCCATAGGCTGTCCCGAGGATGTAATGCGTCGATCGCACATTGGTCACCCAGTCGCGCATCGCCTCGTTGACGGCTTCCTTGAGCGTTGCCTGCCCTGCCGTGACCGCAACGACCTCCGCTCCCAGGAAGCGCATTCGGGCGACATTCAATGCCTGGCGCTCCATATCGACGGCACCCATATAGATGACACATTCACATCCAAACCGTGCGGCCACCGTGGCGGTGGCAACCCCATGCTGACCGGCTCCGGTTTCGGCAATGATGCGCTTTTTTCCCATGCGCTTGGCCAAAAGCATTTGCCCGACCGCATTGTTGATTTTGTGTGCACCGGTATGGAGGAGGTCCTCCCGCTTGAGATAAATTTTTGCCCCACCCAAATGCTCGGTCATCCGTTCAGCCAGATACAATGGCGTGGGACGTCCAACAAAATCCTTAAGCAAGCCGTTCAGTTCGACACGAAAGGCAGGGTCTTTGCGGGCAGCTTGATATTCATCCGTGAGCTCCTGAAGCGCCGTCATCAAAGTTTCCGGGACAAACATGCCGCCGTAAGGGCCAAAATGACCATGGGCGTCTGGCATGGCAGCGAAGTCGGTTTGAGTCATAACCGAATATGCACAGAAATCTCTCGCTCCGCAACTCCACTGAGACCCTAAGGAAAAATATGGGCCACATTTTGGATGCGGACCTACTTTGCCCGGGAGCAAAGAAATTTTGATCTGGCTGAAAATAGGGCCAGACTTTGCATGATAAAAAAAGATAGGCTTTCGCTATGGAATTTCATCAGATTCGGTATTTTCTTGCAGTATCCGAAGAGCAGAGTTTCACACGCGCTGCCGCATCGGTGCATGTGGCACAGCCCTCGCTGAGCCAGCAGATTCAAAAGTTGGAGGATGAACTGGGCTGTCGCTTATTTGATCGCCTGAACCGTCGCGTGGTCCTCACCGACGCTGGACAAAACTTTTTGCCATCGGCTCGCCGTATCGTCCGTGAGATCCGGGAGGCATCCCGTGCAGTGCAGCCGGCAACTGGCCCCCTGCGTGGCACCGTAAAAGCGGGATTTATTCCGACTGTGGCGCCGTATGTGCTCGGCCCCTGCCTCTCCCGATTCCGAGAATTACACCCCGAGGTTTTGGTGATTGTCCATGAACAGATGACTCACGCTTTAGTCCGATCCGTGGAGGATGGAGAACTTGATTTCGCCGTGATTTCAACGTGCGAACAGGCGGACGCACTTGATCAAGAAAAGCTCGGCAAGGAATCTCTGGCGCTCGTCACGCACGCGAACCATCCACTAATCCAATCCAAACGGACCAATTGGAAGTTTCTCAGCAAGGAGCCCTTTCTCCTCCTACAGGAGACAAACTGTTTGACGAAGCAAGTCCAGCGATGGCTTGCACGCCTCGCTGCAGCTCCGGAGGTCATGGCTCCGCTTTTGCAACTGGAAACGCTGCTCGCAATGATCCGCTCCGGCCGGGGCGCGTCATTGATTCCCTCTATGGCAATTCCGGCAATACAGTCATCTGGATTGCACATCCTGACTGACCTACCCCGCAACCCTACGAGGGAGATCATGTTGCTGCGAAATCCAGCCTCCCGCCGCACGCAGGCTGCTGATGCGTTTGCCGAATGTGTGAAACAATGCTTGAACGAAGCCGCGCAACCGACGGGGAATGTGCCCGGTAGATTTCCGCAATTCCGGATTCACTCAAGTGCTCGCTAACATCGTGCCGAGCGCCCGGCGGTGCGGAGCTGGCATAGGTAGGGCATCCAGAGCGACAACGGGGAACGCGGTGAGCAGCGGGTCGTGCTGCCGCGGCAGGCGAATTACATCCAGTCGTACTTTGTAGCGGGTGATCGCGTATTCCAAACTATGGTCCGGCGCCCTGTGCATGATCGCGGTGGGGGGCATGTGCCATAACCCGCGCCACCGGGGCCCCTGTGACTGCATCAGGAAGACCTGATTATTCTCGAAAACAAATGCGACCTGTTCCTGTCGATATGCCGTGGCGGCACGGGGAGCCTTGACCGGCAAGGCGGCAGGCACAGCCGTCGTGCAAAAGCTGCACACCGGGCAGAGCAGGCAATTCGGTTGACCGGAGCGACAAACCAGCGCACCGAGCTCCATGAGGGCGGAGTTGAACAACCTGCCACCGGACTCCACAGGTTGAAGCGCCGCCGCTGTGGTTTTGAGAAATTCCCGGCCGGCTGACGTGTCAATTCGCTCCTGCCAATTCGTCAGCCGGGCGAGGACTCGCGCGATATTCGCATCGACCACCGGGACAGGTTCATCCCACGCAAATGCGGCCACGGCGGCGGCGGTGTAGTCGCCAACACCGGGCAAGGCGCGCAGGGCAGCCAGTGATCGCGGAAGCTCCCCACCGAAATCTTCGGTGACAACTTTGGCCGCACGATGCAAATTTTTTGCTCGGGAATAATACCCGAGCCCCTGCCAAACCGAAAGCACGTCCTGCTCCGATGCCGCTGCCAAAGCTGCAAAACTCGGGAACCGAGCCATCCATCGGGCATAATAATCGATCACCGTGGTCACCTGCGTTTGTTGCAGCATAAACTCGGAAACTAAGATGGCATAGGCGTCGTGCGTGCGCCGCCAAGGGAGAGCCCGCCCGTGGCGCTCAAACCATTGCACAATCGTGCTACGGAACAATTCCGCTGCTGCCACACCGCCTGGCCAACCGGGTTTTAACTCGGCATCCGGGGCTTCGGTGGCGTTAGATGTATGCACAGTGTCTGACAAACCAATTACCCTTTACACAACGCCGCTCACGACGCAACAAGCGGATGCGCTACGCACCTTGCTCGACGCCGATGGATTTGCCTTCGAAACGAAGCAATACATGAAGTTCTTTGCGAGCCGCCCCCGGCTCAACATTGCTGTCTACGAAAAGGGACCCAAGGCCGTTATCCAAGGCAAAGATACCCAGGAATTCGTGCAATTCCGGCTCGAACCAGAAATCCTCGGTGAGGCAAAACTCGGTTATGACGCCGTCCATAACCCGGAAAAATACACCCCTCACTTCGGCATCGATGAAAGTGGAAAAGGAGACTTTTTCGGACCACTGGTTATCGCAGGCGTGTTTACCGATGGAGACCTTGCGCGAACATTTAAGTCAGCAGGAATCCAAGACAGCAAAGCGATTGGGTCGGACAAGAAGATAAGAGAATTGGCCGCGATAATCCGCAAATCCAGAGCGGCACAAACCGTAATCACCATTGCACCAGAGCGATACAACGCATTGTTCGCCAAGATTGGAAATCTAAACCGATTACTTGCGTGGGGCCATGCGAGAGCGATTGAAAACCTTTGTGAAATGCGACCTGATTGCCCTCGCGCTCTATCAGATAAATTCGCAGACGTGCGCGTACTTAACCGCGCGCTCATGGAAAAGGGCAAGACGATTGTCCTAGATCAGCAAACCAAGGCAGAATCAGATTTTGCAGTTGCCGCTGCGTCCATCCTTGCCCGTGAAAAATTCATAGATTGGCTGGAATCCACTGGTGATCGAATGCAATGCAAGCTGCCCCGAGGCGCATCGGCAGCAGTGAAAACCGCTGCACGCGAGCTGATCGGCAAACACGGTCCGGAAGTTTTGAATTCCGTCGCCAAGACCCACTTCAAGACGGCTGCTGAAGTCCTATCGAACGACCACTGATTCCAAAAAAAGTGCAGCCCGACTGGTTTCCCATCCCCCGCACCTGTTCCCCCCGGACATTTGCGAATGATTTCCCTCGTTACCAATCGGGCTGCTTTCTAAATCAATTCACCAATTAAGCAACTGCCGTGCCAAGTTTCATCCTAACGACTCAGCGCGTCAATTTCAGTGTAATTGTGCTATCTGACAAAGGTGCCTTTTGTCAACGCGCGGACAAATCCGGTCTTGCATCGCGGGAGAGCTGTGATGGATTAACAGACGTGTTGCGATTTTTGATTTCACATCCTGTTCCTCCGATGATCTTGCGCTAGCGTGCGGGAAAGTTGATCCAAGGGTATGTTTGGCAAGCTTGTGCGCAATGACGTGGCGTGGTTAATCATTTTCGTGGCAGTGATCCTGCTGCTACCGGTGATTCTTGGACGGACAGGCCTATCTCGAACGCCGTTTGATCAAAGTCCCACCGAGGAACTGCAGAAGTTGAATCCTCCGCCTGAGGTGGTCCTCATTGGCGATTCGATGTTGGGGACACGCATCGTGCCAGAGCAACTTGCCAAGCTTTCGAAATCTCCGGTTTTCGTGAATATCCTTGAGGGTAGCGCGTCGGCGCGATGGTATTTGTATCTAAAAAACC
Source organism: Terrimicrobiaceae bacterium (assembly GCA_041689405.1). GTDB lineage: Bacteria > Verrucomicrobiota > Verrucomicrobiia > Chthoniobacterales > JAATET01 > JBDNGG01. The sequence goes on from JBDNGG010000455.1 coordinate 9,907, forward strand.
ACCTCGCAAGATCGGACGTGAAGCCGAAACAGGTGGTTATCTTTTTTCGGGACCGCTATCTCACGGACCCGTCGTTTCGCACTTCCGCGCAGTATCAGGAACTGCTGCACGCGTCGATGCTGGGTGAGGAACCAGTAGTCGAGAAGCTGCTGGAGGGCAGTGATACGTCGCGGTTCGGATGGTTGGCGAAGTTTTTCGAATGGCTATACCCGTCGCAACAACTCCGCGATCCGGCGGCAGAATATGTCGTGGAGCGCGCTCAAAAACTCACTGAGAACATCACTGCTGAGGGCGAGGAATTTAACAACGCACTGGACCGCACGTTCGACATGAACCTGCTTCGCCCTGACACGCCATCTGAGCTTGCCAGCGAGGACTTAAACGAGGCGCCGTTTGACGCGTCGCCGGAGAAGTCGTTCCTTCCTCATATGGTGGCTCTCGCAAAGGAGAACGGTTGGCACCTCACGTTCTACCGGGTGAAACGTCGTCCACAAGCAGGTAACATCCGCGAGGACAAACCCGAGCTAACAGAATATATGCGGGATCTCAGAACATACCTGAATGCCAACGGCGCAACGCTCGTGGACGTGACCTCGGATGACACGATCGGCATCGCATATTACAGCGACGGGGACCACGTCGGTGAAAAAATGCGAGGACCTTACACGGTGCATTTTTTCGAGCGATTGAAGGAGCTGTTCAGATGATTTTTCACAGCCTGGATTTCATTGTGTTTTTTGTCGCAGTGGTCGGGCTTTATTGGGCGATGCCATTCCGCTGGCAGAACCGGTTTTTACTCGCTGCAAGTTGGTTTTTTTACGGATACGTGAGTCCCTGGTTTATTGGCCCACTTGCCGTCGCGACGCTCACGGATTTCCTCGTCGCCCGCGAAATCCCGGCGCGCCCGGGCCGCGAACGCCTGCTGGTTGCAGTCAGTGTGGCAATCAATCTGGGGATGCTCGGAGTATTCAAATACTTCGGATTTTTTGTCGATAATGTTAATGCGATTTTCTCGTCGTTCGGGCTGACCACATTCGAACCCGGGTTATCTATCATCCTGCCTGTCGGCATTTCCTTTTATACGTTACAGTCGATCGGCTACACCGTCGATGTCTACCGGAAACGCATTGCACCCTGCCGGAGTCTTGTTGATTACGCGCTGTACGTGTCGTTTTTTCCGCAGTTGGTAGCCGGACCCATCGAGCGATCCACGCACCTGCTCCCGATGATCACATCCGCCCGGACGATCGATGCTGCGAGGATCACCTCCGGCTTGCAGTTAATTCTGTGGGGGTTTTTTAAGAAGGTCGTCATCGCCGATTCCATGGCAATCACTGCCAATAAGATCTTCGCGCTGGACCAACCCGACTTTGCCCTGCTGTGGGTGGGCGTCTTTGCTTTCGCGATTCAAATCTTCGCGGATTTCTCTGCCTACACGGATATTGCTCGAGGCGCAGCACGCATTCTGGGATTTGAGATCATAGAGAACTTCCACGGGCCGTATTTGTCGCAGACTCCGCATGAGTTCTGGGGGCGCTGGCACATTTCTCTTAGCTCGTGGATTCGCGATTATGTTTACATCCCGCTTGGTGGGTCACGATGCGGTCCAACGCGAAACATGCTGAACTTGATTGGTGCTTTTGCGGTCAGCGGACTATGGCACGGCGCCCAGTGGAATTTTGTTTTATGGGGATTGTATTGGAGCTTCCTGACCATTGGGTACCGCGCGCTCGGACTTGAGACAAAACCATTGCTGTCGTCGACTCGTGCCAGCGCTGTGGGATTGGCGAAGATCATACTTTTGTTTTTATTGACCTGTTTCGGGTGGCTCCTGTTCCGCGAAACAAACCCGACTTACCTCTGGAAATACATGACTCTGAATCCGCTCACGGTCTCACATGAACAACTGCGAGTGGCGCTATTTTTGGGCATCCACGCGATATTCTTTGCACTTCCACTGCTTGCCTACGATATCCTCTGCCGACTTCCGAGACCGGTGCTTCAAGCTTGGCAGGATAGGCCGGTGATTCGGCGCGTTTCTGAACTTGCTGTGGCCTGTCTTTTGTTTATTACCATCCTCATTCTTCGGAGCCATGCCCCATCCGAATTCATCTATTTCCAGTTCTAATTTTCTTTCATGATCGAACACCATATTGCCCAAGTTGTCCGCGAGCTGTCATTGCAGCCCCGCCAAGTCGCGGCCACTGCCATTTTACTTGAGGAGGGAGCGACCGTTCCCTTCATCGCCCGATACCGCAAAGAGCGTACGGGCGAACTCGACGAGGTACAAATTACCGCGATCCGGGATCGTATTGGCCAGCTTGCAGAACTCGATAAACGCCGCGAAGCAATCACGTCATCACTCAGCGAACGCAATCTGCTCACAGATGAACTGAAGGCGAAGATTCATGCTGCCACGACAGTCACCACGCTGGAGGACATTTACCTGCCGTATCGTCCCAAGAAGCGCACCAAGGCAATCATTGCCCGGGAGCGGGGGCTCGAACCGCTTGCAGACTTGCTCTGGGAGCAGCTTGCTGACACCGATCCGACCACTGCGGCAAATGCTTACGTAGACGTGGAGAAAGAAGTGCCGGACACCATTGCGGCGCTGGCAGGAGCGCGGGATATTTTGGCAGAACGAATCAGCGATGATGCGACCGCACGCGCATCCCTGCGGCATCTCTTTCTCACCAAGGGCGAGCTCCGGTCCCGGATGGTGCCGGATAAAGAAACTGAGGGCGCAAAATTCAAAGACTACTTTGATTGGACGGAGCTTGCACACAAGGCACCATCGCATCGCATCCTCGCAATCCGCCGCGGAGAAACGGAGGGATTCCTCTACTCCCGCATTGTGCCGCCGGAGCTAGAGGCGCTCGGGATTCTCGAGAATTTGTTTGTCAAAAACTCCACTTCTTCAGCGATAGAAGTTCGAGCCGCTACGCAGGATGCCTTCAAACGCCTCCTGTGTTTTGCGATGGAGGGAGAGGCACGGATGCAGTTTAAAAAACGTGCCGATGAGGAAGCGATCCGCGTCTTTGCCGAAAATCTCAGGGAGCTTCTTCTCGCATCTCCACTCGGACAGAAAAACATACTCGCCATCGACCCCGGATTCCGCACCGGGTGCAAGGTCGTGCTGCTCAACCGGCAGGGTAAGTTGCTCGGCAATGAAGTCATCTATCTGGAAAAAAGCGAGCGCGAGCGCACGCAGGCTGCAACACTCGTCCGCGCTGCCGTCGAAAAATTTCAAGTCGAGGCAATTGCCATTGGCAACGGCACCGGATCCCGTGAATCCGAGGCATTCATTCGTGCCCTCGGGCTGCCCGCCTCGATTGCTATCGTAATGGTAAATGAATCCGGCGCGTCGATCTATTCCGCCTCGGACATTGCCCGAGAGGAATTTCCAGATCATGACATTACTGTCCGGGGTGCCGTTTCGATCGGGCGGCGCCTGATGGATCCGCTTGCCGAGCTCGTCAAGCTGGATCCGAAAAGTATTGGTGTCGGCCAATACCAGCACGATGTCGATCAACCCGCGCTCAAGCATTCGCTCGATGACGTCGTGGTGTCGTGCGTGAACTCTGTCGGCGTGGAACTCAATACAGCTTCCAAGCACCTCCTGACCTACGTGTCAGGATTGAATTCGCGTACTGCCGCAAGCATTGTAGCCTACCGCGACGCCAACGGACCATTCAAATCCCGTAAGGAACTCATTGAGATTCCCGGCCTCGGACCAAAGGCATTTGAGCAGGCAGCGGGATTCCTCCGCATCCGCGGCGGCGAACACCCGCTCGACGCAAGCGCAGTGCATCCGGAACGCTATGAGCTGGTCCAAAAAATGGCATCCGACATCGGCAGCACTATCGAAATCCTTATTCGCGATGCTTCGCTTTCCGGAAAAATCCGCTTGGACAATTACGTCACCGACGACGTCGGTCTTCCAACACTGCGCGACATTCTCGCAGAACTCGCGAAACCGGGGCGTGATCCACGCAAGCAGTTTGAACTTTTCCAATTTGCCGAAGGGGTGGAAAAGCTCACCGATCTCCGTGTGGGCATGAAACTGCCGGGAATCGTGACTAATGTGACGGCGTTCGGCGCCTTCGTTGATGTGGGAGTTCATCAAGACGGTCTCGTCCACATCAGTCAGCTGGCAGACCAATTTGTAAAATCTCCCGCCGATGTTGTTAAAGTCGGTCAGAAGGTGCGTGTCACGGTGGTCGAAGTCGATCTGCCACGCAAACGCATCGCATTATCAATGAAGCAACATCCAGAGGCCCCCACTGGCGGATCTTCGCACGGAGACACCCCCGCACTAAATCGTGCCGCGCGCCGCGCAACCGAAGCCGCACCTGCACGCCCCAGCGGGCAAGTGGATTGGTTCACTGCGGCGCTGAATAAAAAAAATTAGACTTCCGGAAACTACAGTCGTGTTAGTGAGTTCACGCCGACCAGCGGGGATTCAGCCGTGCAAATTGAATGTAGCCCGCATCGCGGGGCGCCGAAATATCAGAGCTTGCCGATGACCGAATTCAAAGCCTTGCTGCTGCTTTCGAGGGCTTTGGTCAGACTGCTGGTTGCGCGGGTGAGTAGATTACTAGCCTTCTTTTTCGCAGCGATTCGTGACTTGGCTGTTTCAGCAGCGCCGGTGCGAATTCCGCCACGAAGCAATGCTGCGGCCTCATCCACGAGTTGCAATGCTTGATCGGCGAACTTCTGTTCGCGACCTGCCGGAACTTTGATGTCCGCAGTATTTACGCGTTTAGCAGTTGCGGTGGGTTTGGTCGGAGCCGACTTCTTCGGCGTCACTTTCGGAGCAACTGGTTTCTTCGCGGCGGGTTTCGGGGCAGTGCGTTTGGTCGTCTTGGTAGCCATTGGAGACAATCTTAAGCGATCCAGCGAATTATCTCAAAAAGATTCGGAGCAAATTCGTCTTAATCTTATCCACGATGTTCGAGCATTCGTTCGACGTATTTCGCAAGAACATCGTACTCCAGATTCACTGCGTCGCCTTCCGACAGATCGCCGAGGTTGGTATGGGTCTTGGTGTGAGGGATGATCCAAACTCGAAACATACCCTCACCAAAGTCCGAGACGGTGAGGCTCACGCCATTGATCGCAATCGACCCTTTTGAAATAAAATACTGCTGCCCGTTGGTTGGCATACTAAAGGTGAGTCCTAAATCCGTTCCCATGTGCTCGATCCGGAAAAGCGACGAAGTTCCATCCACGTGACCTTGGACAAAATGCCCTCCCAGTCGGGCATTCGCAGCCAGCGCCCGCTCAAGATTCACACGTCGTCCGGGCTCCATGGCTCCGAGGTTGGTTTGGTTCAATGTCTCATTGAGAATATCAAAGATAATCTCCTCGCCAGCAAACTCAGCTGCAGTGAGGCAGCAACCATTCACGGCGATACTTTCGCCCAGATCCAGGTGATCCACGTAAGCGGCCGCGCGGATCCGCAACTGACGCCCGTTACCACTTGCCTCGAAGCTCACCACCGTGCCCGTGCATTCTACTAATCCTGTAAACATAACTACCTCTACGATACGCGGAGCCCCTTGGAGATTGCGATGCGATAAATACAATTTGCACGCAGACACACCGATGACCAAAAGGAAGGGTAATTTCCATTGATTGCTGGGGGTCTTTTGACACTATCTCCGACCATGAAACACATCGCAGTCCTGACGAGCGGGGGAGATGCTCCCGGAATGAACGCCGCAATCCGCGCTGTCACCCGTGAAGCACTCTCACGCGGTGTCGCAGTCAGTGGCATCATGCATGGCTACGTCGGGTTGCTCTCGAAAGAAACGTGCCCTCTGGATGCCCGTGCAGTAGGCGGAATCATCCACAAAGGGGGAACCACCCTTGGCAGCGCGCGTTCGCCCGAGTTTCGCACCGAAGCAGGAATCAAGCAAAGTGTGCAAAATCTTTACGAGCTTGGCATCGACGGACTTGTCGTCATTGGAGGAAATGGCTCACAGGCGGGAGCATCCCGACTTTTCGAATGTGGCGTTCCCGTTGTTGGAGTGGCATCCACTATCGACAATGATCTCTACGGAACGGACATCACCATCGGAGCTGACACTGCCCTTAATATTGCGCTGGAGGCCATTGACCGCCTTCGCGTCACAGCATCCTCGCACCGTCGCGCCTTCTTACTGGAAGTTATGGGACGGGATTGCGGCTATCTTGCCATGATGACCGGCCTTGCGGGAGGCGCGGAGATTGTCGTCATTCCGGAGAGAAACACCTCGCCCGAAGAAGTTGCATTTGCGCTCACCGAAGCATTCACCCGCGGCAAGACCCATGCGCTTGCAGTAGTTGCAGAGGGCTCGGAATATAATGCCGCTGCGCTTGATTTATTCTTCCGCGAGAACCGCGAACGGCTCGGTCTCGAAGTGCGGACAACCACGCTCGGCCACGTACAACGGGGCGGAACGCCCGGCGCATTCGACCGAATTCTTGCCACACGTCTCGGCTCCGCCGCCGTCGCTGCCCTCTTGGATGGTCAAGCGGGGAACCTCGCCGGATGGAAAGGGAATGGCATCGTCCTCTCACCCTACGCGGAGATCGCTGGAAAAACGAAGGCTCCAGATACCAACCTCCTCGATCTGATTATCCGCTTGGCCAAGTAAAAAAAACCGTATTACGGCACCTGTAACAAACCCAAAACGTGCGAATATTGATCGTCAAGCCGGACAACATCGGCGATTTTGTGTTGGCCACCGGTGCAATTCGTCTGTTCATCCGAGAGGCTGGCGCGGAGAACGTTTCGCTCTGCGTAAAAACCGTGCTCGTGCCACTGGCAAAGGCACAATTCCCCGATATAACGATCGTCGAACTTCCCGTTGCGGCAAAGCGCAAGATGGTGAACTTATTCCTGAGGAATTTCAGCATGTGCATGCCGTTAATCCTGAAGCTCCGGTTTTCTCGTTTCGACGTCTGCGTCTGCCTCCGCAGCATGCGCAGTTACTTGGAGACACTGGTCTTTTTGGTTCCTCAAGCGGGCCGATTTGTGGCCAACGAAAACATCCTCCTTCGCAGCGGACGAAAGGTGCGAATCGCTGTGGAGGCCCTCGTCAATCGTGGGCGCAATACCGAATTGGTCGCTTATCCAGTGACGGCCGGCGAGGTCCCACTGGAAATCGAGGCACACCGGAGGGTTGCCGAGCGCGTGCTGGGTCGGGCGGTAACAGCCGCAGAAGTCATCCCCGAGCTGACATTGCCCGCCGACTGTGCCGCAGAGGCCGACAACTACTGGGTCTGCGCGCCACTCACTAGCTCCAACAAAAAAAACTATCCGTCTGCCCGGTGGGGGCGCGTGCTAACAAGCATTCCGGCTTCGGGCCTGCCAACCCGGCTACTACTCACAGGCTCACACGAGCAACGCGAAAAATTGGAAGCGTTCCAGCAATCCCTCGTCGAAGTCGGCGTCCAGACGCCAATAGAAATCGTGCTGCCCGTCGATCTGCTGGCATTTTTGAAACTCATCGGCGGCGCAAGGCTCATCCTGACGGGCGATACGGCGGCAGCCCACTTTGCGACAGCGACGGATCGACGCGCATTGATTCTATTTTCCGGCATGCACACGGGGATGTTTGGCCCATGGCAGCGCAGCAACCGCCAGCGCTGGCTTCTTCCCACGGATCCCTCGGACAAACCAAAATCAAAATGGCATGACCGCATCGCGCCAGCCCGCGCCGCCGCCACAATTGAGGAACTCCTTGCGTGCGACAACACGTAGGAATTTCCCGTCGCCGTCGTGGATAATCGATCCGCTGCCGATCGCCGAGGCGTAACCACTACTGCCATGGATTCAAAAGAGCAAATTCTCGATCGCTACGCCGAACATCTTCGGGAAAACGGCACCCGTCCGAAAAGCGTTTTCACGTTTTGTAAGGACTTGCAAATCAGCGAGGAGGATTTTTTCCGCTGCTACGGTTCGTTTGACGCCGTCGAGGAAGAATTCTGGCGGCGGATGATCCAAAACGTGATCGCATCCGTGACCGCCGGTCCAGAGTGGGCGGGGTTTGGTGCAAGGCAACGAACGCTGGCATTTCTGTTTGGCTTCCTGGAAGCGTCGCTCCGTGTGCGATCGATTCTTCTGATTCGGAAGGAGTCATTCCGGCCGTTATGCCGCAGTACGTGGCTCCGCGGATTCGGCGATGCGCACAAGGAATTCATGCGGGGTGTGCTCGCGCACGGGCACGATACAAACGAAATCGCAGAGCGCGGAGCTCTTGCCTCCGTCTACCCGGATCTCTTTTTCACTCACCTGCTGGCTGTAATCGATTTTCACCTCGCGGACACAAGCGTCGGATTTGAGCGAACCGATGCCTTCGTGGAAAAGACGGTCAATCTCGTTTTTGATCTGATTCGGACCCAAGCGATTGACTCAGCATTTGATCTCGTGCGCTTTTTGATCCCCAGGCGCTGATCCTATGGCACACGAGGATTCTTTCAGCGGGCAGCGATCCATCCGGTCTTCTCCCTTCACCCGCTCGGCAGCATTGGCGGGCACGGGGGCCGTGGTGGGATTAAACTACCTCAAATACTACGGACGCCGCGCCATCGGTGGCACTTCGGACACAACCAAGCTCCACGAGGAAAATGCAAAAGCAGTGTATCGCACATTCAGCGAGCTTAAGGGCGGCCCGCTCAAACTGGCGCAGATGCTCAGCATCGACAAAAACCTTCTCCCAGACGCCTACGCGCGAGAGTTTGCACAGGCGCAGTATTCCGCTCCTCCACTTTCATACCCCCTGGTCGTTCGTACGTTCCAACGGGAATTCGGAAAGCAGCCACGCGAGATTTTTGACACATTCTCTCAGGAGGCACGGCATGGTGCATCCATCGGACAGGTCCACAAGGCAAGCCGCGGAACCCAGGAATATGCCGTTAAAGTGCAGTACCCCGGAGTTGCTGACAGCCTGCAAAACGACCTCCGACTGATAAAGCCTCTGGCATTGCAGATTCTCGGACTTAAGGAACGCGACGTGGCGGCGTACTTCACCGAGGTCGAGGAACGCCTATTGGAGGAGACCGACTACGCGCGCGAGTTGGGATCGTCGATCCGGCTCTCCAAAGCGTCGGCGCATTTGCAAAACGTGCGTTTTCCGGGTTATCACGCTGATCTCTCCTCCGCAAAAATCCTGACGATGGACTGGATTGAGGGAGTGCCATTGGACCGCTTTGCCGATGGCGGTGCTGACCAGCGCGTGAAGGACCAGATCGGGCAGGCGCTGTGGGATTTCTACCATCATCAAATTCATGTGCTCCGTGTCTTTCATGCGGATCCGCATCCGGGGAATTTTCTGGTGGCCGATGATGCTCTCTGGGTGCTGGACTTTGGATGCACCAAAACGCTGGAGCCGGAATTCTACGACCTACAATTTCAATTTCTTGATCCGGCCCTGATTGAGGATCGTGTGCGGTTGCGTGAGGCACTGGAGTCACTGAATGTCCTTAAGCCGGACGACGATGAAACCTTCCGGAATGAAATCATCGCCATGTGCCAGGGATCTTTGGAGTTGGTGGCACGCCCATTCCGGAGTGCAGATTTTGATTTTGGCGATCCCGACTTCATGAAGGCGATTTATGATCTAGGCCTTGAATCGCAAAAAAATGAAATCATCCGCAATCCGCGAGGCGTCCGCGGTTCGCCACACACCATTTATGTCAATCGCACCTATTTTGGACTCTACAGCCTGCTGGCGAGGCTTCGCGCCAAGGTGAAAACGCACCTCATCCCGTGAGTCTAGTCGATTCTGACTTCCCCAATTTGCCTCACGTGGTAAGATCCCCGGATGATCAAGCGCTTCCTGCACACCCGCTATCGGGTTTCCGACTTAGAAAAAACAATCCATTTTTACAAAGAGGTTCTGGGTCTCGAAATGACTCGCCGTTCCAAGAGCCCACGCGGGTCGGAGCTCGTCTTCTTTGCCACGCCGGGAAGCGATGTCGAGATCGAGATCTGTAAATTCGACGAGAGCGGCCCGGTCCAGGTTGGACCCGATCTCACGCACTTGGCGTTTGAAGTGGATGACATCGAAGCCTTTGCCAGGCACTCTGCATCTCATGGCTATCCTTTAAGCGATGGACCTACCAAGACGTCCAGCGGCTCTGTGATCGCATTCGTGGACGCGCCCGATGGATACGAGATCGAATTAATTAAAAAACCGTAAACTCACGCGGAACTTGTCCGAGCCGCAATCCGGGTCATCGGGCAAGTAATTTCCGCGCAACCGCTGCGTCCGCACCGATCTGAGTCTGCAACTCGGCGAGGTTGCCAAATTTTTTCTCCGGTCGCAGAAAATCTTCGAACACGACTTCGAGGTCGCAGTGATAAAGGTCTTCGTCCACGTCAAACAAATGCACTTCCAGCCGGCGCTCCGCAGCATGGGTTTCGACGGTCGGGCGCATTCCAACATTTGCCACGCCACCGACTTCACGCAAACCAATCCTGGTTCGAACCGCATACACGCCGTCTGGCGGAAACTGCTCATTGTGAGCCCGGAGATTGGCCGTGGGAAACCCAATGGTCCGCCCTAGCTGCTGGCCTCGTTCAACGGTGCCAAGGATGGAATAGCGCCGGCCGAGGCACCTCGATGCGATGTCGAATTCGCCCGCTTGCACTGCCCTCCGAATGCGCGTGCTGCTCACGGGATCACCGTCGAGGAGCACCGGGTCCACCTCAACGACAGAAAAATTCGTTTTGGCACCGAGAGATTTTAGCATCGCGACATTTCCTGTACGTCCACGGCCGAATGCCCAATCGTGACCGACAGAGATCGTTCGCAGCGGCTGCGCGTGCTCGACAAGCCGCGCAATAAAATCCTCGGCGGCAAGCGATGCGAAGACGGCATCGAATCGCACCTTTAGCAGAAATGGCATATCCATCGCCGCGATCAAACGAACCTTATGCGGCGTGGATGTAAGCAAGCGCGGAGCAATCTCAGGACGCAGGATCTTGACGGGATGCGGATCAAACGTCACCGCAACAGCAGTGCCCCCCGTCCGTTGTGCGCAATCGATCGCGGATCGAATCACTGCCTGGTGACCCAGATGAACACCGTCGAACACCCCGATTCCGAGATGCACCGGGCCATCAATCTCCGCAAGATCTACAATCGACTCAAGGACCTGCATCGATCAGCCAATCACGCTCCACGCAAGCGGGAGACATCGGGCAGCGTCATCACACGCGTCAGGATTTCCTCACGGGGAAGCGTCTTGAGTTCATCAATGGTAATAGCACCATCGACAGAAAACTTACCCGATTTGGTTCGTCGGAGCGCGTTAAGATGCGCGCCACATCCAAGTTCCCGACCAATATCATCAGCATACGTTCGGACGTAAAATCCCTTGCTGCAGACGACGCGGAATTCGATTTTAGGCAGATCAATCCGCAATATTTCATGTGCGTAAACATGCACAAACCTGGGCTCCCGCTCAACCGTTTTGCCTTGCCGGGCAAGCTTGTAAAGCGGCACTCCGTCTTTTTTAATCGCGCTCACCATCGGAGGCGTCTGGTAAAAATCCCCGTGGTACTTCGCAAATGCTGCACTGATCTGCTCGGCTGTAAGATCCCCCACCGGATGCTCTTCGACGACTTTACCATCAGAGTCCTGGCTGTCTGTCGTTTGACCCAACGTGAGGCTACCCACATACTCCTTGTCCTCACTCATAAGGAGATCTTGGATTTTGGTGCCACGGCCAATGGTAATAAGCAGCAAGCCAGTGGCCAGCGGGTCAAGCGTGCCGCAATGACCAACCTTTTTGGTGCCGAGAGATCGCCGGGAAATGGCAACCACATCGTGCGACGTCATAGACGGGGATTTATCCACCCGGAGGACACCATCAATCGAGCTGTCGGACTTCATCATGCAATGCTTTCAAAAAATTTTCCTCTACTTCTGCGAGAGTGCCGACAATCCGGGCTCCCGCTGCCAGAGAATGTCCTCCCCCGTCGAAGATTCCGCAGACTTTGCAGACATCCACACGCGGATCCTTCGAGCGGGCACTAACCCGAATTTTTCCATCCGGAAGTTCCTCAAAAAATACTGCTGCAACGACAGAATCCACCGCCCGGAGATGATCGATAACGCCCTCATTATCCTCCGGCGTTAGTTCGAGACGCTCCACATCGGGAATCGATAGCGAAAAACTCACTACGCGTCCGTTGGGGGAAAACTTTGCTGTGTTTAGCGCATGACGGAGCAATTCGAGGCGGCGGCGCGGTTGCGAATCGTAAATCGACTGCGAGAGTTCGCCGACTTGGACGCCCGCGCGAATCAACTCAGCGCCGACTTCAAATGTCCGGGCTGTGGTGTTTCGGTATTGGAACGAACCGGTGTCGGTTGAGATTGCGGCAAATAGATTCGCGGCAATATCGGTGGTGATCTCTGCACCCACCGAAGTCAAAAACTCAAAGATGATTTGGCCCGTGGCAGGCGACACAGCATCGATATGGTTCCATGTGCCAAAGCAGTGGTTACTTATATGGTGATCAATATTGATGACTACAGGGGGGCATTCGATCGCGTCCAGCACAGACCCAAGTCGGTTTTTTACTGCGGTATCCAGAGCCACGAGCACGTCAAATGGAACCACATCTTTTTCAGGAGCGGTCACTAGTTCACCTGCCGGCAGATAAGAAAACTTCGCAGGCATCCCGTCTTCATTCCAAGCACAAACGTCTTTCCCCTGACTTTTCAGCCATAAGGCAAAGGCAATTGTCGATCCGAGCGCATCACCATCGGGACGAAGGTGGCTTGCAACCAAAATCCTTTGTGCGCCGTCCAAGACTGCAGCAATTTCGGCGAAAGAGGAATTATTGTTCATCGGCGCTGTCATCTTCAAATGCTTCGGGAGGCAACTCCTCAAGGCCAAGTTCGTTCATGAGGTGGATCACCCGTGTTCCGCGCTCAATGGATTCATCGAGCCGAAAATGCAAATAGGGCGTATGTTTAAGCACCACACGACGCGACAACTCGGTCTGAAGGGGCACACGGCTGTGCTCCAGCGTAGTGATCGCATCTCTCCTCTGTGCCTCCGATCCAAGCGCACTCACGAAAACATGGGCATTTTTCAAATCGGGAGTGATATCCACGCCGCTAATGCTCACTAGCGGCGAGTCAAAGCGAAGGTCACGGAGGACAATGCTACCAAGCTCCCTTTTGAGGAGCTCGCGCACACGAACGAGCCGGTTTTTCATGATCCTTTAAGTATATTTGCTTCGCTCTGAGATCCGTCGGCCGATCCCAGTCTGAGCAGGCACTAGAGCACCTGCGCGACCTTATCCAGATTGTAGGCCTGAATGATATCACCGACTTCGTAGTCGTTGAAATCTCCGAGCCTGATACCGCATTCAAGGCCGTTTCGTACTTCCTTGACGTCGTCTTGAAACCGCCGAAGCGTGTGGATGCCGCCATCATACACTGCCTGCTTGCGCCGTATAACCCGGGCACGTGCGGTGCGGGGGATGCGGCCATCCGTAACGATACATCCCGCAACACAGCCCTTCGAAAGTTCGAACACCTGCTTGACTTCGGCATGACCAACCACCGTTTCGCGGAGTTCGGGATCAAGCATTCCGGTAAGCGACTCGCGAACCTGATCCAGCAGTTCATAAATGATACTGAACAGCTTGATTTGCACCCCTTCCCGCTTCGCTGTGGATGCGGCGCTATTTTCGACTTTTACTCCGAAACCAACAATGACAGCGTTGGATGCACTACAAAGGAGGACGTCGGACTCACTGACGGGGCCGACGGCGGCATGGATGATACTTAGGCTGATCTTGTCGCTTGTGATTTCTTTCAGCGAACTGTTCACAGCTTCGAGAGACCCTTGCACATCAGCTTTGAGGACAATCTGCAAGGTCTTTTTCTTCTCATCCGCAAGACTCTGATAGAGATTTTCTAGCGTGGCGCGCTGCGGCGCAGCCAGCTTTTGGGTGCGCAGTTTCTGCAATCGTTCTTCGCCCAATGCACGGACAGATTTTTCATTGTCCATTGCTACAAGCTCATCGCCTGCATGAGGAAGTCCGCTAAATCCAAGCACCTTGACGGGCGTTGCTGGACCAGCCTCTTTGATCGGCTTGCCGAGGTCGTTGATGAGCTGTTTTACTTTGCCCCATTGGTTGCCGCAAATAAACGGCTGTCCAACACGAATGGTGCCAATCTTGACAATGACCGTGGCTGTTGGCCCGCGGCCTGACTCAACCTGGGCCTCGATAACTATACAGCGGGCATCCGACTTCGGATCGGCTTTGAGTTCCATGACCTCGGCTTGGAGAACCATGCTCTCAAGTAAGGCGTCAATTCCAATTCCCTTAGTAGCGGAAACCTCACAACAAATTGTCTCGCCACCCCAATCCTCTGGAGTCAGGCCTTGTTCTTGGAGCTGAGCTTTGACGCGGTCAATATTTGCAGAAACAAGATCCACTTTATTGATCGCCACCATGATCATCACGTTTGCTGCCTTGGCATGGTTGATCGCTTCAATGGTCTGCGGCATTAAGCCGTCATCAGCAGCGACAACAATAACCACGATATCCGTAACGTTGGCACCGCGGGCACGCATCGCTGAAAACGCGGCGTGACCCGGCGTATCGAGAAATGTGATGCGCGAGCTGTCACGCTCGACGCTGTATGCGCCGATGTGCTGCGTAATCCCACCAGCCTCACCGGTAGCCACACGGCTGCGGCGAATTGCATCCAGCAGCGAAGTTTTGCCGTGATCGACATGCCCCATTAATGTGATGATTGGAGCGCGGACTTCTAATGTTTCCAGCACCTCAGGGAGCACTTCCTCCGGCGGTGGCGGTGGCTCGACGACGAGTGTTTCGACCTTGTGAACTCCTGCACCCGCTTGGCGTTTTTCGCGCTCAAAGATAAATCCATGCTTTTCGCAGACTTTCGCAGCGATGTCAGGCTCAATCACCTGATTAATCGCAGCAAAGATATTGAGATCCATCAGATCCGCAATGAGCTTAAACGGCCGGAGCTCCATCTGTGCCGCCAGATCTTTTACGGTGATTGGCGGCTTGAGGTGAACGACCTTCCGTCCATCTTCCGTGCTCACGTCGGTGGATTCCGTCGGCACGGAACGGGGTTCCTCCGTCGACGCCGGGATTTCCGCAGCAGGGGCGGAGGCGGCAGGTTTTCTTACACGCTTCTCAATCAATGAAAGCACTTCGGGCTCCACGCGGATTACCACCTCTGCTGGAGCAGGTTCGGCGACGGGAGCTTTGGGAACAACAACGCGTCCAATCGTGGGAAGAGCGCGCTTCTTTGCAGCACCTTCGGACTCGGCGACACGGACTTTTTTAGTCTTCGGCTCAATCAATGAGACCGTTTCCACAGGAGCCTTGGGCTCTGGTTTGGCAGCGGGCGCGGGAGTTTCGCCCGAGGGAGTGGAAGAGGATGTCGCCGTTTTGGCGGAACTATTCGGCTTGGCTACCGGGCCCCGCTTGGCACGGGATTTTGGAGCATCGGACTTGGTGTTGCTGACTTTGGATGGCATTGAAACTTTCTGGATACGCGTTCGCCTTCATGACAGCAGGGTCAAGCGAGGGCGTTGGAGCTGTGTGCTTTTGCTGCGGCAAGGATGGCCTCGGCCTTTTCGGGTTCGCATCCCAGCATTTCTGCGATGTCTTCGGGCTCTGCGGTAACTACTACTTCGATGGCATTCATTCCACCGCGAATGAGCGTGTCTGCCTCGTCTTGCGAGATCCCTAGCTGATCTGCCATCGACGTGGCAGCCTGAGTTTTCTGATTCTCGAATGCCTCGGCAGCACTCTTGTCTTCCTGAATATCAATATCCCATCCGGTAAGACGCGCAGTAAGCCGGGCATTTTGGCCCTTACGGCCAATCGCCTGCGATAATTCTTCCTGACTGACAGTCACAAAAATCTTCTTGATGGTCTCGTCCATACGAAGGGAGTGGATTTTGGCAGGCTTTAGCGCCTCCTTCACAAGTTCCACGGGATCCGCATGCCAGCGAATAATATCCACTTTCTCGTTATTGAGTTCGCGAACGATATTTTTCACGCGGGCGCCCCGCATTCCAACGCAGGCACCAACTGGATCGACTTTTTCATCGACACTATGAACGGCTACCTTCGTGCGGGCTCCAGCTTCACGTGCAATTGAGCGGATTTCTACGGTTCGGTCTGAAATCTCGCTCACCTCAACCTCAAAAAGCCGACGGACAAAGTTTGGATGGCTGCGGGATAAAATGATCTCCGGTCCGCGGGAGCCATTCTCCACAGCGACCACATAGGCGCGGATACGATCGCCAACCGTATATTCTTCGGTAGGCACCCGTTCCTTCGATGGCATAATCCCCTCGAACTTTCCAAGGTCAATCATCACGTCCGACCGCTCAAAGCGGCGCACAGTACCACTAACGATCTCCCCGGCACGATCCTTGAATTCTTCATAGATCATGTCTTTTTCGATCTGACGGATCCGTTGCATGATTGCCTGCCGAGCTGTTTGCGCAGCAATCCGCCCAAAATCTCTCGGCGTCACCTCAATCTCGATCTCATCCCCGACTTGGACGTCCGGATTAATTTGCCGTGCCTTGGCTAGCGTAATCTGATCGTGTTGATTATCGATTTTTTCGACCACGATCGGTCTAGCAAACGCCTGAATCTCGCCCGTGCGAGGGCTAATATCGATGCGGAGGTCTCTGGCTGTCGCGAACGATTTACGCGCAGACATCAGGATGGCTCCCGAAATAGCCTCTACGAGCGCCTCGCGGCTAATCCCGCGTTCGCGCTCCAGATAATCAAGCATGGCTAGCATCTCCGCATTCATACAAATATAAAAAATCTAAATTTCTCTCAGTAGTTCCGCCACATTGGTGGAATTTGTAACTATGCAACTTGCCTTCCCCTCGGTCAAGCTCCCATCCGCAATAATCAAATCGCGCTGATCGCCTCAGCGCATTCGGCTTGTCCGGCATCCGATCCACGCGGCCGACAAGCCGAATATGACATGCGCGACGAGAACCCACAGGCAAAGGCTCGCAGGCGAGAGAGCCGTCTGCACGACCATCTGGACAATATCATAGTACCGCTCGCCACGGAGCGTCTGCAGGACTCCAGACCAACTCCAATAGGCGGAAATAAATGGTCGCACGGCCACCCCGATCCAATCCGGCAACGCCAGCACTGCCCCGGACAAGGGGAGCTGGAATCCCACAAGATAGATCGACACCAGCGAAGCCTGCTCGGCACTGGACATCCAGCTGGAAATCCCCAGACAGATCGATGTCATCGCAGCATTCACAAGGAACAGGAAAATCAGTTGGGCTCCGAGATCCCCTGGAAACCCGCAGATAAAATGCACGAAAAGCCCCATCCAAAACGATTGAGCAAGCACCAGCACCAACAAGAACGCCGCCTTGCTTGCGATGTAGCTTGATGGTCGCAGACCGCTTAGTTTTTCTTTTTCAAAAATCAAGCGTTCGGATGCGATCTCCCTTCCCGCGTTATTTGCTCCCATGAGCGTTAGGAGAATGACTTGAAACATGACAATGCCGGAAACAAGACTACCAATCTTACTCGCCTGTTTAAGGAACTCTTCGGCTTCCGAGAGTTGTCGGATCACGTCTTGATCCATGCCTAGTGTGAGATTCTGAATCTGAGGCAGGCCGTTCCAGGCAAAAATTGCAACTATCACCGGGAAGCCCAATACCAGCCCGATCTGTAGGAAAAGCTGGCCTTTGCTCCGCCATAAAATCAGAAACCGACGCTCCAAAAGCACCAGCCACTGTGCAAAAAACCCAGGTAGCGCAGTCCGGTCGGCAACCATCAACGAATCTTCGTCCGATAAATCGGGCTCATCTTCCGCAACCAATTCAGCCTCGTAAATGGGACCATCGCCAAAATCACCAGCCTGAGGAAGCTGCCATATCTGCACTCCGGTCTCGTCGTGATCCTTCTTTATATCCTGCTCCTCCGGGCCTTCCTGACGATCCTTGGGATGCGCCATTCCGTCGTCTGATTCACCAGCATCTGGCGCACTGGGGTCATCCGCTGCGACGGCATCCTCCGTGGTCGCAGACTGAACCGCGTCGGCAACAATTTCGGTAGTGTAAGCATCGGAGTACTTGCGCCAAGACTTCGCCCACTCCGCCGGGGTGCGATCCTCGAGTCGCGCGTAGAGGAGTTCAAGATCATCCACACGGAAATAATGCGCCATGTGCCTGGGAGTGCCGTGATATGCGACCACTCCTTGGAACAAGACCAATACCGAGTCATAAAGCTCTAGATGCCGCAGGCTGTGTGTGACGGATAAAACCAGCCGTTCTCGTTTTGAGAGAGCGTGCAGCAGATCAACAATTTCCGTCTCCGATTGGGCGTCCAAGCCGCTGGTCACCTCATCGCAGAGCAGGATCCTGGGTGCGCTGGCAATTTCCATGGCCAACGCAAGTCGTCGCTTTTGACCGCCCGAGAGCACTCCAACGCGCCGGTCAATCAGCTCCCCCATCCCGACTTCAGCCAACGTGTTCGAGACGAGTTCGTCGAGCGCGTCGCCCCGCAACCCACGCATTCGCAGCCGCACCGAGGAACTCACACTCTCACCTGCTGTGAGTTCATCATGAGCGATACTGAATTGCGGGACATACCCGATTTCGCAGGGGCCGAAATCCTCTTTGGACAAATTCCGGCCCTCCCAAAACACATCGCCTTCCTCCTCACCTTCGACAATACCAGCGATTGTTTTGAGCAAGGTGCTCTTTCCACAGCCGGACGGGCCGATGATCGCGGTGAAGTGCCGCGATGGAATTTTTACATCAATATCGGAAAGGATCGGGTGGACAGCGTCTCCGCGGCCTACGAACAAGGATACATCTCTGAGTTCAAGCACCGGAAAAGATTGGGCTAACGTCCCGCGCGACTCAATCTTTATTCCATGGGAAATGGTAACCCAACGCCGATTTACGCTCCGGACGGCCGCTGCGTCTTAGCTGACAAGCTCGTACCAGTTGTTCCTGCGATGCGGTTCGTAACCGGCGTCCTGGATCAAACGTTCAATCTCGGCGGCATTCAATTTGAACGATGTCCCCGCACTGCTCACCACATTTTCCTCCATCATCACACTGCCAAAATCATTCGCCCCGTACATCAACGCAACCTGTCCGATCCGGGGCCCCTGAGTCACCCAGGAACTCTGGACATTATCAAAATTGTCCAGAAAAATGCGTGAGAGCGCTTGCATTCGGAGGTACTCGGCAGGCCCCACCGGTTCTGCGCGCAGTTTCGTGTTGTCGGGCTGGAACGTCCAGCAGATGAAGGCTGTGAATCCTCCGGTCTCATCCTGCACATCCCGAAGACGACGGAGATGCTCCAGACGGTCATCGAGTGTTTCGACGTGACCAAACATCATTGTCGCACTGGAGCGCATCCCTTGTTCATGGGCGATCCGCATCACGTTAAGCCACTGATCCGAGTTGCACTTCAATGGAGCAATGCGGTCCCGCACCCGGTCCACCAAAATTTCACCACCACCGCCGGGGATAGATCCGAGGCCAGCCTCCCGGAATTTGCGGATGATTTCATCCAGCGGCATTTGGAACACCTCAGAAAAATGATTGAACTCAGGAGGGCTGAATCCATGCACGTTGATGTGCGGGAATTTTTCACGGATATGCGAGAGCATATTCAGATAAAAATCGATGCCAAGGCGCGGATGGTGCCCGCCTTGAAGCAGAACCTGAATGCCCTGAGCAGCCGACAGTTCTTCGAGCTTGGCGTCGATTTCATCCATGCTCAGGACATAATGATCAGGGTCCTTCTCCGTGCGATAAAACGCACAAAACTTACAGTAAACATTGCACACGTTGGTGTAGTTCACATTGCGGTCGATGATGTAAGTGACAATGTCATTGCCCCGGCCGCCAAACGCAGCAGCCTTGATTTGTTTGCGGCGGGCATCGGCCAAAGCCCCGAGTTCATTTAGTGGCAGCAGATACAACTCCCGCGCGTGATCTTCAGAAATCCGCTCACCATCCAATACGCGACCTACCGCATCTGTCTCACCTGCCAATGCAACCATAGACCTCCAAAGTAGCTGATCCCATGCCGCGCGCAACCCGAGAATTATGGTATTACGACAACGACAGCACGCTATTCTCCAAGCGATACACGGGACCACTGGGCGCATCGGTGAGCCAATTCAGCTGGGTTGTGGTGATGACACATTGCGCTTGAGCGGGAAGTCCACTTAACAAATTCATCCGGCGCTTCTCGTCGAGTTCCCCGAATACGTCATCCACTAACAAGATAGGAACCACCCCCAATCGTTCCATAATGAGTCGCGTTTGAGCCAACTTCAGTGCCAGCGCGAGGGTGCGTTGCTGGCCTTCGGAGGCAAAGCGAGCCGCAGGCATGGATTCCACGGTCAGCGTGACATCATCCCGGTGGGGCCCGGCAACTGTTTGCCTCAGCCGTTGCTCTTCGACGCGTGAGCGATCGAGGGCGGCGGCGAGTTCCCCCCCGGACTCATATTTGATACCCACGGTCTCTTCCGGTGATCCGATTTCGGCCGCCGCCGATTGAATCAATGGTGCAAGCGCATCGCACACGACACCGCGGACGGCAGTGATGGTATTTCCGGCGGAAATTAGCAGCGGGTCAAATGCATCGATCTCGCGTCGCGGCCGGGAGTCTTTGAGCAGTGCATTTCTCGCCCGAAGCGCCCGTTCGTAGGTGCGCAGGTTCTTTAAATAAAGCGGTTCGATCTGGCTGCATAAAAAGTCCAGATACCGCCGGCGCCGGCTTCCCGCTCCTCGCACAATTTCCATGTCGTCATTGGAAAACCATGCGACGCGCACGACGGAAAGATACTCGGATGTCCCGGACTGCTCGACCGAATCCACCGAAATACGACGTTTCGGTGGTTCGTATCGCAGATGCAAATGCCGGTCGTCCGTATTTAAATCTACCGCGGTGCCAGCACACCCGGCCCTGACGACCTCGGTGAGCGATGATCCGCGGGGCGACTGGAGGCGGGCGCCCACGCAGATCGCTTCAAGAATCGACGTCTTGCCCTGCGCATTGGCTCCAAGAATGAAGTTCACGCCCGGCCCGGGCTCGAACCTCAGCGATTGAAAACACCGGAAATCGTGGAGGCGCAACAACTCGATCACACCCACATCAATGCAATGCGTTGGAATGCGCAGATCCCGCCGCGGCCAACCAAGCGGCAATCTGAGGCCAATCCGCAAACAAAAGATCAGTATCATTGTGCCCCGCACCTTCGATGAGCCAGGTCCGCGATGAAGCTCCAATGCTTTCGGCCAGCCGCTGCCCCAATTTCGGCGGCGTAGTTCGATCGTCACCAGCGATCACCAGAGCGACAGGATTGCGAAACGCGGCTAGATTTTTAATCGAATCAAAGCGATGGCGCACCAACCCACGCGCGGGCAACCAAGGATAGAGCGTTTGCGCGGCGCCTACGAGTGAATCAAACGGTGTGACGAGGATCAGCGCATCGACCGCTTCCGGACGTTGCGCAGCAGCTGCGCTGGCCACTCCTGTGCCGAGCGATTCGCCGAGAAGCCAGAGGGGATTCGAGGACGTCTTGCGAAGGGCATCGATTGCCTCCACCGCTGCCGCCACCAACGAGCTTTCGGAAGGCGCTCCCGTTCGCGCACCGTAGCCTGGGTATTCCAGCAGGTATAGATCCACCGCAGGCCCTTGGTCCAGATACAGACCAAGCTCGAAGCGATCCACCGCGCTCCCGCCATTCCCGTGGCAGGACATCACCGACCGGGTGGCATCAGGATGTAATTTCTTCCAACCCATCCGCTCCCCTGCCTCATCGAACCAAGGTTCAAAACCCGAAGTCGCTCCGAGAGCGTCAAATTCCCTGTCGGCATACACCGTGGGGAAAAAAATCATCCGGTCCTGACGAAAAAACAGCATCACGCAAATCGCTAGATACCCAAGGACCGGAACGCCAATTAAGATGACTGGAATAGAAAGCACACGAAATAACATTTACTTTTAGCATCACCCAAGATGCATCCGCTGGCGAGTCGCAAGAATCTCCGAACGTCAGCCAAATCGGCCGGTAATATAGTCTTCGGTCTGCTTTTGAGCAGGATTCGAGAAGATCTTCGCCGTACGATCAAACTCGATGAGCTTCCCGAGGTAGAAAAATGCGCATTGATCTGAGCACCGGGTGGCCTGCTGCATATTGTGAGTGACGATCACGATGGTGAACGATTTTTTGAGCTCATGGATGAGATCTTCCACCTTAGCCGTGGCGATTGGGTCGAGTGCAGAACAGGGTTCGTCCATCAAGAGGATCTTAGGCTTGTTTGCAATAGCCCGGGCGATACAGATACGCTGCATCTGCCCCCCGGAAAGACTCAGTGCGCTGTCGTGGAGGCGGTCTTTAACCTCATCCCAAAGCGCCGCCCCCCGCAAGCTTTCCTCCACGGTCTGATTGAGGACTTTCTTGTTCTTTTCACCAGCGA
This sequence comes from Terrimicrobiaceae bacterium, assembly GCA_041689405.1. GTDB lineage: Bacteria > Verrucomicrobiota > Verrucomicrobiia > Chthoniobacterales > JAATET01 > JBDNGG01. Next base: position 32,413 of record JBDNGG010000455.1, read on the forward strand.
TCCGCATTCCGTAAACGATGTTCTCGTAGATCGATTTCGGGAAGGGATTGGACTTCTGAAAAACCATTCCAATGCTGCGGCGAAGAGCAATGACTTCGATCTTCGAATCGTAGATGCTCCGGTCGTTGATCGTGATGTCCCCCTCATAACGGGTGCCATCGATCAACTCATTCATGCGATTGAAGTTCCGTAGGAGCGTGGATTTGCCGCAACCAGATGGTCCGATGAAGGCAGTGACCCGCTTTTCCGGAATCTCCATGTCAACATTGTAAAGCGCCTGTTTGCTGCCGTAGAAAAAATTGAAATCCTTGACGACAATGAAATCCGCGCGGAAGTCCGGCGTGGGCTCCAAGGCGGAGGATTTCGACGCAGTTGAGTCTCGGGCAGGGTTCTCCATGATATTTTTCATTCAGATCGCTGGTGGGCGTGGGCGTCCTATCGTTTCCGGAAAACGAGTTGAGCAAAGACGTTCGTAATCGTCACCAAGATGACGAGAACCAAGGACGCCGTCCATGCCAGATCCACCTGATATTCGTATGGGAGGGTGGCAAAGTTGTAAATGAGAACAGATAGCGAGGCCGTAGGCTCCATAAGCGAGCGAGCCCAATACTGGCTAAAGAGCGCGGTAAAAAGGACCGGGGCGGTTTCACCCGCAGCGCGCGCGACGGCAAGCATGACCCCCGTCATCATGGCAGGAAGGGCCTCCGGCAGAACAACGCGCCAAATAGTTTGGAAAGGGGTGGCCCCAAGGCCAAAGGAAGCTTCCCGGTAGGCGCGCTGAACACCGAGGAGGGCCTGTTCGGACGTTAGCAAAATCGTGGGGAGCATCAGGACAGCAAGGGCGACGCCGCCGGCGAAGGCTGAGAACTGGCCGGTCACGAGAACCACGACAGCGAAAGCGAAAACACCAGCGATGATTGATGGGATGCCAGTGAGGAGCTTGGCGACAAAGCGAACGGTGTGAGCGAGTTTAGAAAACGGCGCGTATTCTGTGACATATACGGCAGCCAGCATCCCGAGCGGTGCGGCGATGACGAGTGCTATAGCGACCATGAAGAGCGTGCCCACAATGGCGTTGCCAAATCCGCCTCCCTCCAACCCCGCGGCAGGCGGAAGGCCAGTGAAAACTCCCCAGCTTAGCAGAGGGGTGCCTTTCGCAATCAATACGTAAACGATCGAGAACAAAGGAATAAGCGTGAGAAACGACAGACCAACGCACAAGGTAGTCAGGACGCGGCTCCCGAACGAGCGGCGGGCCGAACGACTCGATATAGCGTGGTCGGCAAAAAAGTCTGTCTGACGATCGAGGATGTTTTCCATAGGGACGGATTCGAGGATTTAGAGGGCGCCAGCGACGTTCTTTTGAGCACGTTTCAGAACGATTTCGCCGATAATATTTACCCCGAGCGTGAGCACCATGAGTAAAAGCGCAGCATACATGAGCGAGGCAATTTGAAGACCGCTAGCTTCCGCAAATTCGTTGGCGAGGAGCGCTGCGAGTGTCCCTGCCGGATGGAGGAGGGACCACGTGAGGCGTGCGCTGTTGCCGATGAGCATGGCGATGGCCATTGTTTCGCCCATGGCACGTCCGAGAGCGAGGATGCCGGCCGCCACAATGCCGGGGGCGGCTGTCGGCATAATGACGCCAAAGATGGCCTCCCACCGGGTTGCACCGAGGGCATAGGCACCTTCCCTCAGGGTTTTGGGGACGGAGACGAGGGCACTCCGGGAGATAGCCGTGATCGTTGGAAGAATCATGAGGGCGAGAACGAGGCTCGCGGTAAGCATGCTATTACCGAAGGAGGGACCTTTGAATAAGGCGACAGATCCGCCGATTGATTTGGCGAGCATTCCCCCGTATTCCTGGACCAGCGGGATAACTACAAAAATGCCCCAGAGGCCGTAGACAACGCTGGGAATGGCGGCAAGCAGTTCGACGACGAAACGCACGAAGTTGCGAATCGGGAGGGGGAGAAAGTCCTCGCTGAGGAAGATCGCGATGGCGAGGCCGAGAGGAAGGGCGAACAGAATGGCGATAAAGGAACTGATGGTCGTTCCGATCAGGAAGGGCAGGACGCCGAATTCGCCACGGTTCGGGGTCCACTTAGAGCTGGTGATGAATCCAAGGCCGAATTCCGAGATGGCAGGCCAAGCTTGGCGGGCGATCTCACCGATGATCCATAAAAGGGTGGCAACGGTTGCTGCCGACGCCACCCAGCACAGGATTCTAAAGAAATCAGGACCGATGCGAATGCCTTCCAACGACTTGGCTGCTGAGTTGGGAAGTTCCGTGTTCATGATGGTCCTGATTTCCTGGTTACTGTTGCGTGAAGTTACTTGACAGTCGCAAGAGCCGCCTTCGCCTTGGCGATGACCGACTCAGGCAGACTGACGTAGCCAAGGTCAGAAGCAAATTTCTGGCCATCGGTAAGACCAAACGTCACAAACTTGACAACGGCATCCTTAATTGAAGCGTCCGAGTACTCGCCGTAGACAAGCAGCCAAGTGAAGGTAACAATCGGGTAATCGCCCTTCCCTTCGGGATCGGACGGCCAAACCCGGAGATTCTCCGGAAGAGTGACGCTCGCCAGAGTGGCGGCGGCGCTCTCATCTGTCGGAGAGACGAATTCGCCCGATTTGTTCTCCAACATGGCCATTTCGAGGCCATTGTTTTTAGCGTAGCCAAACTCCACATATCCCACAGCACCAGGACTCTGCTTGATGAGCGCGGTCACTCCTTCGTTGCCTTTACCGGCGACGCCAGTCGGCCAAGTGACGGCCTTGCCTTCACCCACTTCTTTGTCGAAGTCAGGGCTGATGGCCGCGAGGTGCTTTGTAAAAACGAATGTCGTGCCACTGCCGTCAGAACGTGTGCAAACGACGACGTCCATGTCGGGAAGATCCACGCCGGGATTCGCGACGGCGATGATCGGGTCATTCCACTTGGTGACCTTTCCGAGGAAGATGCCGACGTAAGCCTCCCGGGAGAGCTTGACGTTCGGAAGGCCTGGGAGGTTGTAGGCGACGACAATGCTACCCGCAGTCGCCGGGATCATGACGGCACCCTGAGAAGCCTGGGCGATCTCCTCGTCCGTCAT
>JBDNGG010000456.1:0-4422 GCA_041689405.1 Terrimicrobiaceae bacterium
GGAGCGGGGGCAAAAGAATTCCGCGATAAGATCTTCCGCTCGGCAGCTCTTCAATCCACGCTGGGCGTAATTGCCACAGATGTGCAAGGGGGACGTGCCGTCAGCTTCCCAACCCGGACTTGGAAAGATGGCAGCGGCGCAGTGGTCTTTTGCGGAGATCATGTCAATGATTGCCGAAGCGGCAACAGTCCCATGCGGATGGGCCGGGGACCGCTCTGGGGGTCTTTTATCTCCTATCCGAACGTCCCAAACCCGGGTCGCACGTGGGATGGCGGCCCCGGGGCCTTCTCGCCGCCTTTTACTCCGAACAACGTCGCTCATCCCAACCCGGTGACGGAGAATGGACCTGTCGGCGGCGACCTGCCCACGTTCATGAACCAGGTTCCGCAGGTTCTCTTTAGCGACGAGCTGGTTTACCGCGGAATCTTTCGGGCGGATGGACTAATCCTCATCCCGCATGCGAATCCTTGGGGCGCTTACGCACCAATCCTGCCCAATGAGCTGTTCGATGCGACCTACACCTGGACGGAGTTCAATCAATATTCCATCGGGGTCATGCCCAATGCCAACGGTTACGAGTGGTATGGCGGCGGCAATTTTTCCACGATGATCGAGCAGGAACTCACCTTCAAGAAGGCTGCCACAATCAAGGAATTGCGAATGCTCTCAGGGCAGTTTATGGCCTTCGGGCAGTCGGTTTATCTCGCACGTGGAGAGGGAACGAAGATTCTTGAAATCATCGACTTGGAAGACATCGCTAATCCCCTGTCCCAAGGAGCCCGCGTTACGGTCGCTAAGGGCCAGTGGCTGGCATTCCTCTCCAAAGATGCCGCCTTCAATACCATGCTGCTTAGTAATCATGGAGATCCCATGCGCTTCAGTTTCTCCAAAAACTCGCAGGGATCTGGTGAATACGTTTTTGAAACCGAGCTGCCTCCAGAGAGGCGGGAATTTGCGGAGGGCGAAAAGCTGGTAACAAACCTCCTCGCCTTTTCCTGGCCAAAGAACGAGCCCATCCGGAATCCCGAAGAACTGGAGAAAGCCCTCAAGTATATCCTAAGCCCGACCGGCCTCGAAATCACCAGAGGAAAGCGCACCGATGGCTGGCCACTACTCATCGAAGTCATTGCCGATCGCTTCGTTGCAGAATTATTGATTCCCCGGGAACCGAAAGATATCGTCCCGGTGAACCTGCCTGTGCGGATATCGGGTTTGAATCCCCGGTGGAGTGCCGGGCTCTTCCAGATCAGCGGTGAGAATGGGCTAGAGTATTACGGCCCCGGGCGCGAAGTGTTCCGCCCGCTCGGGCTCGACCCCGAGGGCCGGGCCTATTTCCCGCTCTTCGCATCGCGCTACGACATGACCCATGTGGTGGCCGGGCACCCAATCGTCGCCAGCGGCACGAATGCCGACCAGCTTTTCATTCAAGTGATCGCTCTTAAGGGTCCGCAGGAAGGCCAACCCGGCCTTTGGAACGTGACGGTCAATAATCCAACGGATCAGCCAATCACCGCTGAAATTCGCAGAAACTGGGAAATGCCCGGCCTAACCTTCCAAGAGGCGAAGGTAACCCTCCCTCCCGGCGGCGTGAAGACCTTTGAACACGGAGAGGAAATAAAATGACTCTTCCGCCAATTCCGACTTCAGCCGGGCAACATCTTGCATCGTTCTTCGCCTGAGCGTTCACCGAAGCACAGGGAACCCCTCGGCGCGCTCGGAAATTGATGATGGTTGCGGGGGTCCGGAGAGCGGTACTCTTTCCAGCAATAGGCGGCGCGGTGTGAACATGATATATTTTGCCAAACCAATGAAAGAACGAATGCAAACGACAATAAATCACCAGTTTTCGTCAACGGGAAGGATGAAACGCTTACGGTTTTTCCCTAAGTTTGTAATGTTATGCCCTCCTCACCCATGACTCCACGGGAAGTGTTCCGGAAAGCCATCGCCTTCCGGCGTCCGCCGTGATGCGGGAAAGACCGTCTTCATTCATTCCTGCGGTGATGTTGAAGAGCTTTTTGACGACCTGACTTCCATCGGTCTCGGGGTTTTCAATCCCTTTCAGCCCGAGGTGATGGATGTGGGCCGGGTGGTGGCGAAGTATCAGGGCCGACTTGCTTTTGGGGTGACATTTCCACTCAGCGATCCATGCCTTGGCACACCCGATGATGTCCGCGCTGAGGTCCGGCAAATGCGGGAACTTGGGCGCGGCGGCGGATACATTCTCTCGCCTTCGCATGCGCTCGAAGGGGGGGGCCGCTCGAAAATCTTCTGGCCCTGATCGATGAAACCTCTTTAAGCTGAACCTCAGGTTTTGCCATTTTTTCCTACACACAAATCAACAATGCCCTGTCCAATCAACAGCCAGCCAGATCCCTTTGGTGAAGCCCGCCGCAAAGACGGCGTTCTCGTGAATCCTTTCCAGGGAAAACCTGTCCCGATGATCCTTGGTCATGAAGAGGTGCGACAGGCGGCGAAGGACTGGAAGACATTCAGTTCAGACGCCCCGATGCGTGTCCCGATTCCCTCCGAAGAAAGCGTGCGAACCGTGCGCCAGCTCCCTCTGGAGGTTGATCCGCCCGACCATGGAGATTACCGCGAGATCGCAGAACCATTTTTTAGCCGCGCGAAACTTCCCGAGGTCATTGAACGAGTGGAAGACCTCGTCCGGACTTTGCTCGCCGATTCGCTCGAACGCGATTCGGTCGAAATTGTTAGCGAATTTGCGATTCCCCTCCAGTCGCGCGCCTTGGCCTTTTTGCTGAATATGCCGGAGTCCGAGGCGGACGTTTGGATCGGATGGGGAACGCATGTTTTTCGATCCACGGATGGCAGTCTTGCTGCCGACGGCACTTCCAAAGGTGCCGCGCTTGAGGCGTATATGGACACGCTTTTGGACAGAGCAATCGAGAATCCCGCCGAGGATTTTTTCAGTGCCCTCACCCGCGCGACCTTCCAAGGACGTCCTCTCACCCGCGAGGAAATGCTCGGCTACAGCAGCATTGCCTTTGCAGGAGGCCGGGACACGGTGATCAATTCCATCTCAGGAGTCATCGGCCACCTTTCAAAAAATCCGACGGACCTCGAGTATCTCCGCGCAGATCCGAAGCGGATTGTGAATGCCAGCGAGGAATTTTTCCGGGCCATCTCTCCCGTGACGCATATTGGCCGGGTGTGCCCTGTAAAGACAGATGTCCATGGGGTGAGTGTTGAGCCCGGGGATCTCGTTTCGCTTTGCTTTTCCTCGGCAAACTATGACGAAACGGTCTTCGAGTCTCCGGATGAAGTGCGGCTCGACAGAAAGCCAAACCCGCATGTGGCCTTTGGCTTCGGAACCCACCTTTGCCTCGGCGCTCCGCATGCGCGGTTGGTCGTCCGCAGTCTTCTCAAGTGTCTCTGCGAGCAGGTGGGACGCATCGACACTCTGCGCTTCGAGGCGAGAGTCGAGCGCGAGGAATGCTACGAACGTCGGCTCGCTTACGATTCCCTCCACGTCCGTTTCGCCCCGGTCTAAACGGCCGCGGCTGTTTTCCGAACTCAGGCTTTCGGAACGTCCTGCCGGTTCAAAAAATCCCGGCTGGCGAAGACAGCAATAGCGAAGGACAGCCACGCCAGCGCATCATCGTTTCCTTGGGCGATGCTTCGGTGCCAGAGAAGGAAAAGCCTCGCATTGCCCGCACTGTGGAAAATCATCTTCTCGGCCACAGGGACATCTTGCCGGAGGAGATTTCCGAAGAAGCCTCCTCTTGGATCACACGCATTTTGCAGCTCGTCGGGCGTTCCAAATCTGCGTCCCGTGTGTTCCTCCAAGATTGACGGTGTGCTCGTGGATCGCATCGCCACGGAAAACATCGTGGAGTTGGGTCCCCAAGTGGTCGCCCTCTATGCATGGAAGGAGTTTGGGATCAGTGAGATGCTTGAAAAGGCCGGGCTCAATACGAGCCAGATTGCCATTGCCCAGCTTCTGGTGGCAAACCGGCTCATTGAGCCCCTAAGTGAATGGGCACTCATCGACTGGGCCGCCACGATAGAAACAAGCAGAAGCGCTATGACTGTCGGCAAGTGGCCGTGGGCATGGCCTTTGACGAGCGAGGCCTCGCTCTTGCCCACGATGTCTTCGAGGGCAACATCGCCGAAAGCCGCACATTGGCGCACATGCTTGATCGCCTCGCCCTGCCCGGGAGGACATGAAACCCATAGTTATCCTTGATGCGGGATTTGCCTCGCAGGCCAATATTGACCTGCTCAAGGAACGGGGCTTGGGCTATTTGATCAAAATTACCCGAGGAAGCCGCACCCGACATGCCAAAGACTTTGCTGCCGGCGGCTTCACGCTTGTGCCCGGACGCGATGAGAAAGACCCCGTGGAAGTCAAAACCCTCGCCGACCCCGACCACCCCGGCGGCTTTTTGATCCTCTGCC
>JBDNGG010000457.1:0-16180 GCA_041689405.1 Terrimicrobiaceae bacterium
TGCTTGCCGATGAAGACGCACGGCCCGGCAGTGTATTCGATCAGGAATTCATCCGCGAACACACCTCCGGATTCGATGACCTCATCGCGTCGCTGCGGGCGACTGATTGGGACGATATCACCGCCAGTTGCGGATTGTCGCGCGAACAAATCCGCGAGGTCGCGGACATTGCCATTCGATCCAAACGAATTATTGCCTGCTGGGCGATGGGGCTGACGCAGCACAAGAACTCGGTGGCGACCATTCAGGCAGTGATGAATTTCCTCTTCCTCGGTGGCCACATCGGGCGGCCTGGCGCGGGACCATGTCCTGTGCGCGGACACTCGAACGTGCAGGGGGATCGCACGATGGGCATTTGGGAACGAATGAACGACGGCTTCCTCGACCGCTTGGGTAAAGAATTTCAGTTCGAACCGCCGCGCGAACACGGAACCGACACGGTCGAGACACTCATGGCCATGCGCGAAGGACGGATCAAAGTCTTCTTCGGGCTCGGTGGCAATTTTCTTTCTGCCACACCGGACACGAATTTCACTGCGCGCGCGCTGATGAATTGCCGCCTCACCGCTCAGGTTTCCACCAAGCTGAACCGGGCTCATTTGATCACGGGCCGCACTGCGTTGATCCTGCCTTGCCTTGGCCGCACCGAGATCGACCAGCAAGCCGCTGGCGCCCAATTTGTCACAGTCGAAGACAGTATGGGCATCATCAATTCCTCGCGCGGACATCTCGAACCGGCCTCGGCGCACCTCTTGAGCGAACCGGCAATCGTGTCGCGTCTGGCTCGGGCGACGCTTGTGGGACGCACGACTGTCGACTGGGAATCGTTGGCCGGAAATTACGACCGCATCCGCGATTGCATCGAACGGGTCATTCCCGGTTTTGAAAAGTTCAACGAGCGCATCCGGAGCGGTGTTTTCTATCTGCCGAATCCCGTGCGGGACGAGCGGCGTTTCGACAATGATTTTGGTAAAGCCAGGTTCACCACCCATTCGCTCCCGCCCGACATGCTCGCGCCTGGTCAATTCATGATGATGACTATGCGCAGCCACGATCAGTTTAATACCACGATCTATGGTCTCGATGACCGCTATCGGGGTATTTTCAACGGACGCCGGGTGGTTTTCTTAAATCCCGAGGACATCGCGGAAGCCGGTTTGCAGCAAGGCCAGATGGTGGATTTGACCAGTCACTTCGAAGGTATTGAGCGCATCGCACGTCGTTTTTTTGTAGCGCCTTATCCCATCCCTCGCCGTTGCGCGGCGACCTACTATCCGGAAACCAACGTGCTTGTCCCAATCAACAGCGTCGCAGATCGGAGCAATACGCCGACTTCGAAATCTATCATCATCACAATCGCTCCTTCTTAAAAATTGAAATCCCACATGTTGCCCTTAGTTTCTGTGCTCTCCGACGATATTGGTCGTGGAGCGGAGCGCAGAGTCCTGTAGCGGATGAGCAAAAAAATCGGTCGGCGGAAGGGGGTGTTTCCTTGTGGTGGTGTTCATGCGGCTTTTCCCATTTCTGTTGCCGGGGGTTGAGGGCTTCCGGTTCGTCCCATAAACAAGCGCCGGGGTTTTATTGCCCAGAGCCTGGTGTGGACGCCAGATGTTGTATCGCTGGATCCACTTCCCGATTCAGGCCTCCTTTTTTGCTCTTTCAGCGCTTTAAGCGCCACGCAGGATTCGAATGTTACGTTGTATTTTTTTCGTTGGGCTTTCATTTTTGATGGTTTTCCAGGTTGTGGTTTTCCACACCCGAACGCCATCGCTTTTATAGCTCAACCACTGGTCCGAATTTCGGGGTGCCACCTCAAACTGTCCATAACTCCCACAAAGCACATGAGTGAGCGTGCCTCTAGCCAGTATGCGGCAGCGAAAATTACGACCAATTTGGTGGGAAGCGCCAACTCCTTGGTCTGCCGACATGACAATGGAGCGAGCGACAAATCGAGTTTCCAAACCAAGCGCTGAAGATAAATAGGAGGCGGGGGATCTGGTTCATAAGAGGGCGTTGATTCGGTCTTGCGTCGGTGGGATCGGGTGGAAAATTGCGGTCTTGGCAGACGCTAGCGTGGTGTCCGTGCCATTCAGTTGCTGGACCTTCTTGAAAAGCGCTTGTATTTCCTCCGTGGTCGCATGTTGCAGGAGGATGCGATCTGCTTCGCTCATCCACCGCCGGTTCAGGGTCGGCCACACGAAGAGCGCCAAAAATGACCACAGGCTCACCACGGCTGCCCCACCGAGTGCCGCTTGAATGGCATTCGTTGCGGGCACGGTCAATGCGAGGCCTACGCCGGCAAGCAGCCATGCACCTGCGATCACTGCGCCTGCTCGCCCCCTTCCGGATTTCGTAATCCAAATTTCCCTCAGACATAGGAGTGCCGCTTCTCGTGGGGTGAGATGGCGCTTTACATTGGACGACAGATGCAGATCGCTTCCGAAGGGTGGAATGCATCCATTGACTGTATCAGTCTCTACGTCATGAATCCAGCGGACTGGCGGCGGTGTGACGCCAAGCGCCTGAAGTTCTGAAGCCAAGTGTTCTTCAAAATCAGCAAACGGTTCAGCATTCGTCTCTCGAAAGTCCGCATTGCTCCGCTGAAGCCGCCATAAAGTTACCGCTATGATAACAACACCGATCCCGAGAACGGTCGGCCATTTCCAAAAGCTGCTTGATTGCGCGGCTAAAAAAAAGAGAAGCAACCCTGCAGCCTGCGCTCCTGCGGTGCGGACGGCCCCAGTGGACCAGTCCGACAACCATTCGCTCAGCGGTTGGCGTGTTCGGTTGGCAAAGGTCTCGATGGCGTGGCCGGTAAGAATATCAAACGGAAGATTCGCTCCTGCAATAAGAAATGGGATTGCAGCCAACACACCTGCCGCTATCCCGGCCGAGGGAATGATTGCGCCCCACCAAAAAGCACTGAGATAGAGCGCCGCCATCAGCCCCAGGTTGCACCCGATGGAGACGATCCCAGACCATAGCCGGACCCGTTGATAGGCACATGTGTTCACAAATTACTAAACGCCCGCCGACGGCGTTTGGACGTAAATTCTATACTCTCGCTTACGGTTCAATCCGTTGATGAAGCACTTGAAATGCATCCCCGACGCCGGACAGATCCGCAAGCGCGGCGTCTGCTGGAGAATGCTCGATATCGCGTGCCGAGACATGCTCACGGATAAACTGGCCCTGACTCTGGAGGCGGACGGTTTTCCATCCGAGTTTTTCGCCCCAGTACTCGAGATCCGAGAAGTTGACATCGGCGGTGATGTCCTGCTTTCCAAAGCGCTGGAACACCGAGCCTCCGCTGCACTGTTGTTGATGAAAATAGGCGCGTAGGGTTCCGCGCGGGCGGCGGTGGTAAAGAGTTTCGATGGGGCTGCCGTAGTCAATAGTGAGTAAATCCACTTCCCTCGCTGAGGCGGACCATAATGCCATCCAGTCGCTTGCTGAGGCATGGACTTCGACTCGTTGACCATCTGGAAAATCGTACGCCAAGGCCGATGCGGCAGGTGGCAATGCGCGATGCAGCAGCACTTCGCCGAGGGTGTTCCCATCGATATGGACGCCGACTTCGCACCAGGTGCCATCCCGTCGCTCGAAAACCCGACATGGGAATGCATCGATCAATTCATTTGAGAACACCATCGCTTTGCCGGCAGATGCTTGGAGTGCATCGGGCAAGGATTCGTGCCACGAGACGCGGAAGCCCTTGAGCAGTTTTTGTTGCTCCAGACGCAGGACGGGAGAGGTCTCAACGAGGTGATAGGAAAGCCACAGACGATCGAAGCAACTAAATGCTTTCAAGACGGTTAGCGCCATTGCGCCCGACCCACCGCCGACTTCGATTACATGCCGTCCCATTCCCTCGGCCTTCCGGGATCGAATCCACCCGGCGATCGATTGCCCGAGCACACGTCCCAGCGAAGCTGAAGTGGCAAAGTCACCACGGCGGCCCACAGTGCGGATATTTTTTGTATAGTAGCCGTACTCCGGGTGATACAGCGCCTCGCGCATGAAAACATCGACCGGAATGACCCCACCGTTTGCTGCTTGTAGCTCGAGCAGAAATTCCAGGAGCCCGCTCTGGATCATGATTTGGTCAAGCGCACAACATAGCTGGCGAATTCCATGAAATTCCAGCCATTGACTGCAAGGTCCCGTCCGAATCCCGACCAGGAAATGGATGGCGATGCCACGATGAGAAAGATCGAAAGCAGCCCCAGGTTTAGGAGGTAGATGATCACCAGGGAAAAAAACATCCCGCCATACGCCAGATCACTCTGGCCACGCGGAATCATCCACAACGTAAACGAGATATGAAACGCCCAAGTAGCGCCGATCAACATGAACAAGACTGGCTGCAGAGGCGTCATGTCCCAGAAGATTCCGGCCACACCGTAGATAATGATCACAATCAAACTGTAGATCGGAAAAAAATACGGCGCCAACGCGATCCACGTGTTGATTTTGGTGGCAAGGATGTGGCCACCCTCCGCACTGACTCGAAACTCGCTGACCCGCCCGCCCATGAGCCAAACCCACACGGCATGGGTGAGTTCATGGCCGAAAACGTAGTAGGTTACTGTCCGGGGAAGCATAAAAAATGGAACGAGCCAGATTAAAACACCCAACGAGAAAAACCAAAATTCCATTGTCGCCCAAAATTCTTCGTGCACGGTCACATTCGCGAAAGCGCTGAAGAACGTCTCGCTTAACACCCAAGCGAACGGCAGGAGAAATAACGCCACGACAGATTTCACCCACCGCGTGGGAATAGTCTCCGGGAATGCCTTCGCGATGGTGGCGCGCAGCTTCGTTGTCTGCTTTGACCGCCGTTTGCGAGATGCCATATCCTCACCACATTACGGTGATCTGCTGATAAAAAGCGATATCGATGTCGCGTAATCCACTTTGTTTTGGATTCCAATGTGCAATAGTCGTGCCCGATGAATCGCAAACCTTTGGCCGAAACAAAAAACGATGCATGGATCGGCGATGCGGTGCTGGCATTGTTCTGCCGAGAATGGATTCTCCGTGAATCCCAAACCACCGATGGCGAGCGTCAACGCGCGATGAGCAGCAATCAGTTTCTATCGAACTTTGGAAACCCCACTGAAGTCGAGGCGTGCATCGGGCGCGTCTATCGGGACGAAGGACTGGCAGCTGCATTCGATTGGATCGAGGCGAAACTCCTGCCGACATTTTCTGCACAAGAGAAAAGAAAGCTCCGGCAGCGGTTATGAACGGGTGCCGAAATAGTGGCCCTATGCTCATGCCTATGATGGCGTCCGGGAGTGTATTAGCTATAGTCCGCACATGATTTACCGCTGGTTTCTCGCGATGTGTGTTTTTGGAAGTATTTGCTCGATGTCGACGGCGACCGGCGCAGAGATGCGCGCCGCCTGGGTGGCTAGTGTTTTCAATATTAATTTTCCGTCTCGTCAGGGTCTCAGTGCGGATGAGCAAAAGGCGGAGATTGCACAAATCGTGCGCACGGCACACAGCATTGGTCTGAATGCACTCATGGTTCAAGTGCGACCGGAAGGGGATGCGCTCTACGAGTCGCGACTGGAGCCTTGGAGCCGCTACCTCACCGGCACGCAGGGGAAATCGCCAGGCTACGACCCACTGGAAATATTCATCACCGAGGGTCGAAAACACGGGATCGCGATTCACGCGTGGATCAACCCGTATCGTGCCGCGGCCAACGCCAAGAATTCCCGTCATTTATCCCATGTGTCCAATCACCTCAGAGCTCATACGATGCAGGTCGGAAATTTGCTTCTGCTGGATCCAGGCAGTAAACAAGTGCAGGACCATGTGGTCGCCGTGGTCAAAGATCTAGTGACCCGGTATCCAGTCGCAGGAGTGCATCTGGATGACTATTTTTATCCTTACCCCAGCGTGGGCCGGTTGCCGGACGCGGATTCTTACGCCCGCTATCAGTCGGGCGGCGGGGGTTTATCGATTGGCGATTGGCGCAGACAAAATGTGCACCAGCTAGTCAAGCGAATCAGCGAAACGGTGCACTCGGAGCGTCCGGGTGCGCTTTTTGGAATCAGCCCATTTGGAATTTATACCAAGGGCGAACCGCCCGATGTGAAAGCGGGAGTGGATCAGCGCAATGAATTGTATTCCGACCCGCTCGTATGGATGCAGCAAGGATGGGTCGATTACCTCGCGCCCCAGTTGTATTGGAGAGATGGGGGGCCGCAGAGTTTTTCGTCGTTGCTGCGATGGTGGCGAAGCCCCCGCGTGAACCCCCGGCAGGTGCCGATCTATCCGGGTATCGCTGTCGAGCGATTGGGTGGCTCGCACAATTGGCCAGCCAGCGAAATTGCGACACAACTGAACTTGGAGCGATCCATAGGGCCCCGCAAAGAGGGTGGCTTTATTCTCTGGGATTTTAAGCCGCTGAAAAACGATACCAAGCGAATCCGGAGTGTGATCGCTGATGCGGCCCGCTGAGGCGGTAGTTCAAAACGTCAGACCAAATCCGATCTGCCAGTTGCCGATGGGATCTCCCGGGTTGCGGTTTACGTTGTAGCCGTAGTCGATCCGGATGGCTCCGATGGGCGTGTAAACCCGCAGACCTGAGCCGATGGCCACTTGGGTTTGATTCCATGTAAAGTCCTGCGCCTCACTCGCCAGGTTGCCGACATCCGTAAAAAACACGGTGTAGATGTTGTTCCAGACGGGCCACTGGAGCTCTGCCGTTCCCAGTAACATGGCGAGACCGCCGGTGGGGTAACCTTCCGAATCTTTCGGACCAAATCCATAAAGCTGATAGCTTCGCATGGTGGTCGGACCACCGAGAAAAAACCGCTCTTGTACCGGAACGAATTCGGTGTCACCATAAGGCAGCAACATGCCTGCGAGCTGATTAAAAACAAGGAACGGCACGAATGGCCGCTCGGTTGTGATCTCTTGCAATGGGTGGTAGTAGGTGAATTGGGCCTCAAAACGAAAGAACGATAAATCTCCCAGCAATAGTGGCGATACGACCTCCACTTCATGGGTGGCGAACGCTCCTTTCATGGGTGAAAGCACGCTGTTTCTTGTGTCCCACGTCTGCGAAAATCCAATTCCCCCCAGCGTGTAATCGATCGCTCCGGTATCCACGTTGTCGCCGAAGATCTCGCTGTCCGTCGCCCTTTTCCATGTATAAACGAAGCGATACCCCGTTTCGTTTGGCAGGTTGAAGCGGCGCTCGTAGCTGATGGTGCCGCCAAACTCCGTGGTCTCGTAGGCAGGGAGTTCCCGGCGGGAATAATAGGCGCCGACCGAGCCAATAGCCTCTGTTCCGAGGAACCAGGGGTCAGCTAATGTGGAACTGACGCCATATCCCTGCTGGGATGCAAAGGTGTCGATGGAAAAGCGATTCAGCGTGCCAAGAAAGTTTCTGTCCACGTATTGGACTTCGCCGAATGCGCGCTCCCATTCGTTATAGCCGATCTTGAAGCGCACCTGCTTTGCGCGTCCTTCCTCTATTTTCAGCACCGCATCGGCAGTATCGTCATCAATACTTTCCGGAGTGACCGAGACTTCGGAAAATGCTCCGGTAAACCAAAGACGCCGCACGCCCGCGTCAATTTTTGAAGTGTCATACCAGGCACCTGGACGGATGTTGATTTGTTTTCGGATCGCAGATGCCAAGGTAGATTGCAATCCTTCAATCCGAATCTGTCCGAGCCGGAATCGAGGGCCGGGCACGGCAGTCAGCGTCAGCGATACGTTCCCTTCGATCGCGTCCCTTGCAGCGTCGATCCGGACCTGTGGATTGAGGTGGCCACGATTTCGATACCAATCTTGGACTCGGGTTCGCAGCATGGCTTGCAAAGTGTCTTCATACGGTTTGCCTAGATTCTCCGCCAATGCGGCTTCCAGCTCGGAAGTATCGTCGGTGGTATCAAATAGTTGGATTGCTTCAATGTGATATTGAATGCCCTCATTCACGAAGATCTTAAGATCGACTTCGGTGTCGTCCCCGGCAGTTTCGGCGAATGTGGCGCTGGCATCCAAAAAACCTTTCTGCCGCAACGCCCGTTGGATTTCCGACATGGCAAAATCCACGGCGGTTGTGACATACCTCAATCGGCCAAATGGGTGAAGATTTGCTTGTCGGATCGACGTATCAAAGATCATCCGCAGCCGTTCGGGCGTGAAGATGCGATTGCCCGCGAACTCCACTTTCCGGATCAATTGCTGCCCCCCCTCATTAATGAGGAACACCACCGAGGATGGAGGTTGCGTGAAATTATATTCTACCGATGTCTCCGCGAAGCCTTCGGAAAAGTAAAACTCGGATAGGAAAAATGCAGCGTCATCGGCATCAGTTCGCGCGAAGTCTTCGTTTAACGAGACATGATATCGCCGAAGTGCTGCAAGGAGCTGTCTCCGCGAAAAGCGCTCGTTTCCCTCAAAGACAACCGGCGTTGCCGTCGCCAGTGCCGGCTCACTCGTGTGAGCAGGACCACCCGTCGTGAGGGCGGCAATGAGTAGGCAGAGCCAGATCGCTCGCCCATTCATCACCGGAAGCGGATTGTGTACTGAAGTCCCGAATTGAAAAATCCATAACCGTCCGTTCCAGCAATCAGAGAAAAGCGATCTGTAACCCGGAACTCCGCTGCAACGGAAGTGTCCTGAGTCGTATCGAGAGGAGGGATAACACTCACGCCAAGGCGGTTCACAAAGCCGCCGATATTGATGCCAAATGGCTCCAACTGTCGCGCGAAACTTCTCAAGAGTATGATGCTTCCTTGTCCTGCGGCTACCACGCCGAGACCCGCGCCGGACATCCCGACCGGGGCGACACCCGTTGTCACGAGGAGGATCAGGTTTTCTTGAGACAACGGCGGATCCGAACGCATCACAAAATTTGTATTACTCAAAGGCCCATACGCATAGGCTTGCACCCGGATGCCGCCCACGTCCGCGTATCCGCGCACATCCATGATTGGCATGAATGGGTTGCTTGCGGTGAATGATATCTGGCCGTCCGGCACGATCAAATCCGATGCCGGGAGATAAGCCTGCAGGTTCTGGAGCCGGATGACGCCAGACACCGTGGGGTCCCCGAAAGTTCCCGAGAACGTGAGATCCGGCGAAATATCTCCAGTGGCAACATTGCCCACCAATAAAAACGGATTCCCATTTCTCAACCGGACGTCCACGCGCCATTGGTCCCAGGGGGGAGGCACGAGGCCGGAGAAGACGGGAATGGAGATGCCCCCGCCAGCCACACGGCTCTGCACAAGGAGTGGTGTCACCTCAAGACGTCGGAAGATTCGGCCGTCCACTAAGTCCACTGTGCCATTTAAGAGCCCTCCCTCGAGCATCGACCCATTGGCTTGCAGTGCCAGATCCGCCCGGAGCCGGATACCCGGATCCCGGTAAATCAGGACATTATCCCCGGTGAGCGTCAGCTGGATTTTCGCATTGGCCACATCCGAGTAGTCCACCGAGCCGGTGAGCTCAAATGGCCCTGCCCCCAACTCTCCGCGCACATGACGGATGGTCATCTTCGTGGCATCAAACTGGATGTCCGCAGTGAATGCCTCAAGAACCGGAAGACTCTGAGACAGCTCGATCACCCCATTTGCAACCGTGAGCCCGCCGTTTAAGAGCGGAGTGGAAACCGTGCCCGAGACGTCAACGCTTCCTCGAATCCTTCCGGAGAGTTTCTGCGCCCCAGGGAGAAATGGGCCGATAATCTGCATGCTCGTATCCGGGAAGCGCAGGCTGCCGTTGATGGGAGCGGATGCATTAAACCATCGCATCCCACCGTCCGCCAACCGCTCAAAGGCAAATGGTATCGAGCCGGTAACAGTCATGGACTGAAACCCCTCCACATCCACCTTGCCATCAATCGCAACGCGGTCTTTGACTGTGACTAGCGACACATCCAGTGAGGTGGTGGGAATAGCGAAATCCTTGAAGCGAGCCGATAGGTCTTTTCCCTCAAGTCTACCGCTCACCTCCAACTCCGGGAGAATTCCTGATGCGTCAAAATCCAGCGAGACCGTGCCCGTGATGTCAGCATCCTGCCCTGCCATCTGGAGCAAATCCGATACGTGCAACACCCCAGAGGTGATCCGCGCGTAGACCGGGCGATCAATGCGGAGTGCCTCCGCCAGCGCTGTGCCCTGAGCCATTGCAAAAACGTCCAGTGGCAGGAATGCCTCTCCGGTGAGGAGGCGCACTCCGGATCGTTCCAGTTGTAAATCCAGCAAGTTGACCCCGGCGGCTGCCAGCGTCAGACGTCCGCCGAGGGCCAGATCGCCGTGGACGAGGCGGACGGTGCCGAGATACAAATTCTCCGGTGAGTAGGTGCCTACAAACGCTCCCGTAATGCCTGAGGGAGTGAGATCGGTAGTGACATGGTCGAGTTGCAGTTGAAAGGCTCCAGAATGCGCCTCCAGCGTCCCGTCCCCCTGCCATTCCAAATCGGCACTGCCGGTGAATATTTGCGGTTGGCCATCTGCAGGAAGGAGCGGCGTGTAGAGACCAAGGTCATTTACCTTAAGCGATAGATCACCGGTGTAATGATGCGGCGCAGCCAACGCAATCGTCGCGTGCGCATTCACGCGGTCTTCGCCACTCCAAAACTCAAAGTGCCTCACCTGCAATTCGGTCGTGGTCACGACGGCTGACACTTTCCCGGATCCTCCTGGGAGCCCTGCGATCTGCAGGTCGGTGGCAGTCGCGTTGATATACCCGTCAAGTTCACCATGGCTACCGCTCAGCGAACCGTGCAGAGAGAGCAGTCCGTGGGTATTGCCCAGTTTGGGTCCGACCAAAGTGGCAAGTGCTTCAACGTCATGCACGTCGGCAGAGATATTCACGAAAAACCGTGTCGCCGGGAGTTTGGAAAAATCCTCGGGGATGGCTGCCTCGCCATTGGCCGAGATGAGGTTCGATTCCTGTGCGAGATGGAAATTCGAGAGGTATAGACGCCGTCCGATGTAGGTCGCGCCAATTTCAAGCGAGTCCCACCCCCGGTCGTTCCACCGGAAATCATCTGCAGAAAGCCGAAGGGCTACTTCTGAATCCATCGGGAAATCCGGATTCCCTCGATACGTGAGGCGGGCGTCACGCACTTTCCCGGCGATGCGATCTGGAAGTTTAAGGATCTCCGGGAGGGGAGTTAAGTTGAGGTCAATCAAAGATAATGTGCCACCGAGGTGGAGGAATCCCCTGCGCTCCCCAATATCAAGGTCGCCGCGTATGGTGCCGCCAAATAGGTCCAAATCCCAATCCATGCCAATACCCCCAAGTTTCACCAAATTGATGCTGTAGGATCGCACAGCGATGCCATCCCTCAACTTCATCCCTTGTAAGGTCAGGCGACCGTTGCGCCACGATACGGCACCTTCGACATCGGGAGATTCCTGAATGAAACCGAAGATATCGCTCGTAATGCGTGCGGCAGTGACCTCACCGGGCGCTCCTTCGTTCAGCCGTGCGTTAAGGTCTTCGATGTTATATTCCTGACGGTAAGCAAGGATTTTCAGCGTCGGACTGCTGATCCGCGCCACAAGCGGCATGACCCGCAGGAGCGCTTCAGAAAGTCGTTCTTTTTGATATTCGGAAAGGACGGGAAGCCGGAAGGGGGGAGGGGGCAAGGCCTCGGTACGGACGTCCAGCGTGCCAGTCAGCTGGTGGACCTCCAGCGACGAGAAGAGGCGCCCGCGGTCCCAAATCACGCGCCAAAAGGATGCAAAGTGGAGTCGAACAAAAGCAGCGCGCAGATCCGTAGTTGATAATCCCGGCCGAGAGATGGTGACGTGGAGATCGCGGATTTCTATAGGACCATTGAGCCGTACATCCAGATGGCCGGTTTGGACGACCACACCTGCTGCGGGTTCAAGTGCCTGCAACCCGGAACGCACGATCCAGGTAAGCAAGAGCCCATGACCAAACCAAAATACCGCGAAGAGAATTGCGATCAGCCACAGCCAACGCCGGGTCACGAGATGGGCGACCGATTTCAGGAGAAGCGGTGCGTGGGATGGAGCAGAACTCACAGACACAGAGTGGAGCGGAATGGAAAGGCGGTCAAAACCAACGGCTTAGCGACTATGAAAGGCAAATTATTTATCCCTAAAAAAGATACAGCCCGCCGCGACCGAATGGTGCGACGGGCTGTTGTTCCCCCCAGAACAATCTTACAATGAAATGAACATACCAACCATCGCGGCGATGGCAAGAAAAACTTCACAGAAATCCGAAAAAACTTCATCTATGGGAGGATTATTTTTTAATTACTCTGAAAAATAACTCTACGACGGGCCGTGCCCGAGCCAGAAAACGGCTTTTTCCAACATAATTTCACCATCAAATGTGAAATACCCCATAAATTTTTCGCCACGGATCATCCCAGGGAGCCAAAATTGGTCATCTGCCCACATGTCGCCGTAGGGGATTTGCTCCAGCGGAGTCCACATCGGCACGGCTTCATCGGTTTCAATCGCATTTCCTATGCAACTTCCGGCCACAAAAACACTGCAATCGAGACTGTAGCCATCAAGAAACTGAAACCGCAACGAGCCGGCCCAGTGCGGGTTTACCGGTGTCACGCCGAGTTCTTCTTCGGTTTCTCGAATTGCGGCTTGGAGCGGGGTTTCACTTGGTTCCAGGCGCCCTCCAGGACCGTTAATTTTTCCAGCACCCAGACCGCGCTTTTTCCGAATCAGGAGGATTTGCCCATCTTGGATGACAAAACAAAGTGTCGCGACTTCGACGGGGCGCCACGAAGGATCGAGTGCAAATGCAGGCAGTGAGTCAATAGGAATAGCTTCCATGAAAAGGGTGCCCGAATCGCCTCAATACGCGGGCATCAATAGCGAACTGATACTGCGATCCATCGACAACCGTCCGCCGCCCGTGAATGCGAGGGAAAGACCGACCACGAGAAGGGCAAAAGGGTATTCTGCGGATATTAGGCCCGCGTCCGCAGGGACGAGAACGATCGCCCCAATCATCACGCCTGCCACGGCCAAGGCGGCAAGGCGCGTGAAGAGCCCTAAAAATAAAGCGATGGCTGAAAGCAACTCGGCAGTGATTGCCAGCGCAGCAAAAAAAGGTGAGAGCCCGAGGCCCTCCGGGCTCGACCAGGAATCCATCGTTGCAGCCCACCCATTGCCGCCGAACCATCCAAATGCTTTTTGACTGCCGTGCAGAAAAAAGACAGCAGCCAGTAGCATGCGCAAAAGGAAAGGTCCAAAGCTCCTCTGCGTTTTGAATAGTTCATAAATGGGATTGCTCGACACTTTGCGGTGTATATCAGCACATGCCCGTAGCGAAAAGAAAAACTCACCGCCCCGGGGAATTGCGCATTGCGCCCGGACTTCAAATGATGAGAACCTCAAACCCGAGTTCGTAGCCAGGATCACGTGCGTTCACCCCATATTTATCTGTTTCTCAGACCGATTCCGGCTACCTTGTGCCAATGAATATTCAGGAATCGCAGCACGGGCCCGTGGTGGTAATGACGCTTGATGGCCGATTGGACCATGACGGCGCCCCCGTGCTGGAAGCTTGTGTCAAAAAACACATTGCGGCTGGATGCCGGTCCGTGCTGGTGGACTTCGCCGGGATCAGTTTCCTCGCAAGTATGGGGATCCGCGCGCTCATCATTCCCACGCAATCGTTGTCCAAACTGGGAGGCCGTATGGGCGTGACCGGTCTGGGAGATTCTACGCTGTCTGTGTTTGAGACTGCCGGGTTGACGAAGATATTTCCAGTTTACGAATCGGTGGATACTGCCATTGCTGATCCGACGTGGCCGGCATTTGCAGAGGCCTGATCGTCGTCAAACGCCAGCGCAGGTTTCGTAGCTAGATATCCCGCCGGGCAGTGATATCCACCGGGTGCCGGAATTTTGCAACCTGACGTGCGGCCAAAACCCCGCGCCAGTGAGTGCCCGGAAAAATCAGGGCGTCGCGTCCAATCAGAGATCCCGGACTCAATACCGCGTTGCAGCCGATCTCCGCGCGGTCCCCAATGATAGCACCAAATTTCCGCAGGCTAGTAGTGATAGCCGAGGGGCCTGATCCGACGGTCACCTCGCCATGGTCCAACCGCACATTGGATAATATCACGCCAGCGCCCAAGTGGGCTTTGAACCCGAGGATGGAGTCGCCGACATAATTAAAATGCGGCACTTGAGCTTCGTCGAAAATAAGGCAATTTTTAAACTCGCAGGAGTTTCCCGCGATCACGCCATTGCCGAGTATCACGTTCTCGCGAATATAGCAGCCGTTTCGAATCTCGCAGTTTTCTCCGATCCATGCAGGCCCCTTGATCATCGCCCCATGCTCGATCACGGTGCCTTTTCCAATATATACCTGATCGCTGATGAATGGTCGTCCAACGGTGACGCCGTGGATGGCTGGTTTCATGCGAAAGCGCAGATAGGCAGCGATCCCTGGCAGTATGTCCCATACCAGCGGCACGTTCTCGAAAATGACACGATGCTCGGTGTGGGAAAGATCGAGGTAGCTACCAGGTGAAAAATCTGGGTCGGTGGGCACAGGGGATCTGCTCATAATCGGGAATCGTTCAGCGGGGCGTGAGCTTTTGGCGTTCTTTGGTGTCTTTGACGATCCAGCCGTGATTGGCAATCTCGTCGCGCAGCCGATCGCTGGTAGCCCAATCTTTAGATGCCCTGGCGATCGCCCGCGCCTCGGCAAGCGCCTCTACCTTTGCGGGAATTGCTGCGTCGTCGGGGTCCAGCGCTAAAACCGACTGGACGCCATCGCGCCACTGCACCAAAGCAAATGCCTGGCCAACTGTCAGGGAGTCGGTGTCGAGCAGTCGGTTGGATTCGCGCACGATGTCAAACAGCGCCGCCAAGGCAGCAGAAATATTTAAGTCGTCGTCGAGGGCATTGCCAAAACCGGCAAGGTCAAAGTTATCTGGCAGCGACTCGCCGATTCCCGTGGTTCCAGCTGCCGCCGCATCCAGCCGTCGCGACCATTCGTCGAGCCTCAGAAGCGTGCTGCGCGCCGACGCAAGGCCTTCGAACGTGAAGTTCAATGGCTCGCGATAGCGCACGGAGATCAAAGCATACCTGACTTCACGGCCGGACCAGCCTTTTTCGGCGAGGTTGCGCAGCGTGAAGAAGTTCCCCTCGCTCTTAGCCATCTTGCGTCCCTCCACCATGAGATGCTTGCAGTGCATCCAGAGGCGGACAAAGGTCAAGCCGGTAACACACTCGGTCTGGGCAATCTCTGCTTCATGGTGAGGAAAAATATTATCTTCGCCGCCGCAGTGGATATCGATTTGCGGGCCGAGCAAGCCAGTTGCCATGGCGCTGCATTCGATATGCCATCCAGGTCGGCCGCGGCCCCATGGGCTGTCCCACCAGACGTCGCCATCCGCCTCGTCCCAAGCTTTCCAAAGTGCGAAGTCGGCTACGTTTTCCTTGTCGTATTCATCGGCTTGGACGCGGACCCCGGGACGGAGTTCGTCGAGATCCAGATGCGCAAGTCGGCCGTAGGCCGGAAAGCTCTTGATCCGAAAATACACGGATCCATCGTCCGCCCGGTAAGCATGGTCATTTTCCTCGAGGCGTTGGATCATCTCGATCATGCGAGCAATATGGTCTGCTGCGGTTGCTTCGGGAAAATGATCGGCCTTCTTGATTCGAAGTGCTTGGAGATCCTCGAAAAATGCCTGCTTGAAGGGCGCAGTGAACTCCGCAAGGGGAATTCCCGCAGCGCGGCAGCCTCGGATCGTTTTGTCGTCCACATCGGTGAGATTCATCACACGCTGCACCACAAATTCACGGTATTCGAGGTGGCGCTGGAGGATATCTTCAAACGCATAGGCCCGAAAATTTCCGATGTGTGCGTAGTTATAGACCGTCGGCCCGCACGTATAGATTTTTACCCGCTTGCCGTCCGGATCGAGTGGAACAAACGGTTCGATGGATCGTGTGAGTGTATTGAAGAACTGCAGGGACATGGAAATTTTGGAAGTCTGGCGCCGCAACGATCTACTCGGCGGGAGCCAGTGCCCACGCGCCAAAAATCCTCCCAGCCATGTGTAGCCTTCACAACACCGCTGCCGAACTCAAGGATTTCCACTCTCTTAGTGGTTTTTCCTTCACGGATTCGTTGTTGCTCGTTGTAGATTCGTAGGCGTTCGAATTCCTAAAAGGGTCATAAAA
>JBDNGG010000458.1:0-38522 GCA_041689405.1 Terrimicrobiaceae bacterium
CGCCCCGTTGTCCCTCGCTGCAATTGCGGCAGGAAAACACGTCTTGTGTGAAAAGCCGCTCGCGCTGACATATGCGGACGCCAAACGAATGACCATCGCAGCGAACAAGGCCGGCGTGGTGAACATGGTCAATCTTTCGTATCGCGACTGGCCTGCCATCCAGGCAGTAGCGAAGCTCGTGGCGGGCGGCAGCATCGGTGAGCTCAGGCACGTGGAGGCGAGCTATCTCCAGGCCTGGCTTGCCAGCAAAGCCTGGGGCGATTGGCGCACGACACCAGCCTTGCTCTGGCGTCTGTCGCGCAAACACGGCAGTAATGGCGTGCTCGGAGATGTGGGCGTGCACATCGTGGATTTCGCGACATTCCCAGCGGGTCCCATTTCCAAAGTTTACTGTCAGTTGAAGACGTTTCCGAAAGCAAAAGGAAACCGCATCGGCAAATACATCATGGATGCGAACGACTCGGCGGTCATTACCGCAACATTTAAAAATGGGGCGATCGGAACAATCCACACGACGCGCTGGTGCGGTGGCCATGCGAATCGGTTATTTCTGAAAATCGCGGGCACACTCGGATCGGTGGAAATCGACTCGGATCGTTCAACCAGTAGCTACCGGATCTGCAGTGGCGCTGACCTCGACACAAATACCTGGATCGACGTGGAGGCCCCGGCAACGCCAAATAACTACGCCCGGTTCATCCGCGCGATTCGAACGGGAAAACCTGACTTACCGACCTTTCAGCAGGGGGCAGACGCTCAACGCATTCTTGATGCGTGCCTGTTGTCGTCGGACGAAGACCGTCCAGTCACGATCGGACGCTGACTTGCTATGCATCGCGGGCCTGGAGCAATTCCGCCGCGATGCTGATCGCAATCTCCTCGGGAGTATTGCGTCCGATGGGCAATCCAATCGGGCACCGGAAAGCCTTTTCCAAATCAGTGACAACTCCGGCGTCGAGCAGCTCCCGACGGAGGACACCCGCCTTGGCAGGGCTTCCAATCACCCCGAGGTAAGGAAATGAGCGGGTTTTAAGAATCCGCGCCAAGATGGGCATGTCTGAACGGTGCCCCTGCGTCATCACTGCCACAAAGGCACCGTCCGGAATGCGATTTACCGCCTCGTCAAGAGGTTCAACAAGCGCGTATTCCAAATTTGGCGCAGACGGCAGCGCGTCCAGCCAGTCCGAACGGGAATCATAGACAAGAATCCGGCAGTCCAATGCAATCAAGACCCGCGCCAATGCATTTGCAACATGCCCGGCCCCAAAGATGACGACAAGCGACGCCGACGGCCGGAACACCTCAAATGCCATACGGACAACTCCGCCACAAGTCATGCCGATGTCGCGCTGCAGATTCCATTCTACCTGGTCAAATACGGCCGGTGATTCCTGCGCAAGCAACTTCCGTGCGTGCCGGATCGCCGCATCCTCAACGCGTCCCCCGCCGACAGTGCCAACCGCAGGACCACTTTCCGTGACCACCATCTTGGCTCCGACCTCCTGAGGTACGCTGCCAGTAGCCCCCGTCAGAGTGACGCCCGCACAAGAAAACCCAGCCTCATGCAGGTCGGAAAGTTTTCTGAAAACGGCGGCGTTCAAACACATGCAGCAATCAATCGGTTACTTCCGTCCGTCCTCGTCACGCAACCGATGATCGATCACGAACGGGCCAAAGGGAACCAGTGCCGCGATGAAAACAACGGCCGCTTTCCATAGGGGCCACCGCGCGGTTTGCATGGCGATCAATAGCGCAAAGCAGAACAGGATAAACAAAACCCCGTGAGCCCATCCGGTCCACCGAACGGCGTAGTCCCACCCCAGGCCGTATTTCAGCGGCATGGCGATGCCGAGGAGAACAAGAAACGATATTCCCTCGACGATGGCGATAATCCGGAGGCGACCCACCGGGGTCGTAACTAATTTTTTCATAAATAGATGGAGCAAGAGCACCCACAGGGTAACCACGATTTCTCAAGAAACAAATGTGCAGTTTCTTTTTCGTGAACCGGCGGGAGATTTGATATATAAACATGTCAGATGAGTGCTCAAGCCAACACGCCGGAGTTCCAGAACAATGATCTGGTCTGGTACTGCATCAAGGTGCGTCCTAAACAGGAAGGCATGACCGCGCGCTCGCTGCGGACAGATGTGCATCTTGAGGTTTTCGCACCCTCGCTGCGTTTTCAGCGATCCCGCGGTAAAGGCATGATGTGGGTTACGGAAGCATTATTTCCCGGCTATGTTTTTGCGCGATTTCATTTTTGTGATGCCATGCGCCATGTCCGGGCGACGCGAGGCGTGTCGAATGTGGTTGGATTCGGCGGCGTCCCTTCCGTGCTGCCCGACAACGTGATCGCCGATCTTCGTATTTTCGTCGCTGAGGGCGAAACTGTAACCGTGCAAGCCGATGTCGCGCCTGGCGACGAGGTGAGCTTGGTCAGCGGAGTATTTTCCGGCATACGCGCCGTAGTGACCCGGGTCCTCCCCGCAAGGCAGCGTATTGCGATCCTTCTGGAACTTCTGGGCGGCGTCCGCGAGATCGAGGTATCGATTGCGGACATCCTCCTGGACCGCGTGCATCCGCTTACCGCAAATGCCGCGCAGTGATTCTCGTCTGATGATTCCTCGTCGTCTAAAACGATTTGCAATGCAACCGATGCCGCTTTCCGGTTTACAATCCTGCAAATCCCGCTTTGACTGAGCGTTTTCCGCCTGAAACAGGCGCTCATTTCAAATGATTAATTGGATACTTAAGGCAATCGTCGGATCGAAGAACCAGCGCGAACTGCGTCGCATGCAGCCCACCGTGCGGCAGATCAATGCATTCGAAGCAGAACTTCAGAACGGGCCCGAGGAGCAACTACGGGAAAAAACTGCTGCATGGAAAGCAGAACTGGCTCAGATTTCTGACCCGGTGCTTCAGCAACAGCGGCTTGAGGAGATCCTTCCTGAGGCATTCGCTGTGGTAAAAAACGGGGCACGTAGGTTGTGTGGACGGGAGTTCCCGGTTTGCGACCAGCCGCTGACATGGAATATGACACACTTTGACGTGCAGCTCATCGGCGGCATGGTTCTGCACAAGGGACGCATCGCGGAGATGGCGACCGGCGAAGGTAAGACGCTTGTCGCGACGCTTCCCGTTTACCTCAACGCGCTCTCAGGTCGCGGGGTGCATGTGATCACGGTAAACGACTACCTCGCAAAACGTGACTCCGACTGGATGGGGCAACTCTACCGGTTGCTAGGGCTCACGGTTGGATGCATCCAAGAAGATCAAATGCCGGAGAACCGCCGCGAACAATATCTATCGGACATCACGTATGGCACGAATTCGCATTTCGGCTTCGACTATCTACGCGACAATGGCATGGCTACCAGCCGTGAGCAGCAGGTCCAACGCGGGCATTATTTTGCTATCGTCGATGAAGTCGATTCCATCTTGATCGACGAAGCCCGGACTCCACTGATCATTAGCGGCCCCGCCACAGTTTCGACTCACCAATACGATCGCTTTAAGCCGCTGGTGGATCAACTGGTCAAACGACAAAGCCTGCTGGCCAGCCGACTGGTTAATGAAGCTAAGGAAATGCTGAACACCGGCGGCGATCGAGATCAGGCCGGACGTAATTTGCTCAAAGTAAAACTTGGCCAGCCTCGCAACAAGGCGCTTGGCCGCGTGCTGGAAGATCCAGATATCCGACGCCTCGTGGATAAAACGGAGCTGTCCTACTATCAGGATAACACAGCCAAGGAACAACTCATCGCACTGAAAGAAGAGATGTTTTTCTCGATCGATGAGCGCCAGCACGATGCGGATCTGACCGAACAAGGACGGAATTTCCTTAATCCGGACGATCCCAATGCGTTTGTCCTGCCGGACTTGCTCACCGAGTTTGCCGACATCGAAACGAATGCCTCTCTGACAGCCGAACAGAAAGGACTCGAAAAACAAAAACGTCAGCAATTTTGTGATGCTCAGGCCGAGCGAATCCACAATATCACGCAGTTGGTGAAAGCTTATTGCCTCTACGAAAAAGACGTAGAATACGTTGTCGAAGAAAACAAAGTCATCATCGTTGACACATTCACCGGTCGTAAAATGCCGGGGCGGCGCTGGAGCGATGGTCTGCACCAGGCCGTTGAGGCCAAAGAGGGAGTTCAGATTGACCGCGAGACCCAGACACTCGCGACGATCACCATCCAGAACTACTTCCGCCTTTACGAAAAACTCGCAGGCATGACAGGAACCGCAGAGACCGAGATCGCCGAGTTCCACGACATCTACAAACTCGACGTCTCAGTGATCCCGACGAATCGACCGGTCAAACGCACCGATCTCAACGACCGGATTTATAAAACACGTCGCGAAAAATATAGCGCCGTCGTCGAAGAAATCCGCGGCGCTTACGGGCGGCAACAGCCGGTTTTGGTTGGCACCGCCAGCGTCGAGGCATCCGAACTGGTAAGTCGTATGTTGAAGCGCGAGAAAATACCGCATACGGTGCTCAATGCCAAATACCACATGCAAGAGGCCGACATCGTCGCCCGTGCAGGATTGAAAGGCGCGATTACTATTGCGACCAACATGGCTGGTCGTGGAACCGACATTAAGCTAGGCGAAGGCGTCGGTGACCTCGGAGGACTATACGTCGTCGGCACGGAGCGGCACGAATCGCGACGGATCGACCGCCAGCTTCGCGGACGTTGCGCCCGGCAGGGCGACTCCGGGCAATCCCGGTTTTACGTCAGCTTCGAAGATGAACTCATGCGGAACTTCGGTGCCAGCGACCGGATGACCAAAATCATGGAGACCTTCGGCATGAAAGAAGGCGAAGAACTAGAGCATCCATGGCTTAACAAGAGCGTTGAGACCGCCCAGAAGCGGGTCGAGCAGCGGAACTACATGATCCGGCGCAGGACGCTTGAGTTCGACGACGTCATGAACCAGCAGCGCGAGGTCGTTTACGGATACCGTAACGAAGTCATGGATACCGAAGATCCTCGCTCGATGATTTTTGAGGTGATCGACGAGGTCCTGCCCGGACGTGTGGGGGAATTTGTAGATACCGATGACACCGAGACCGTTCCAGACTATACCGGTCTACTGACGTGGGTAAATACCACCTTCCCTCTAGCGCTGAGCATGGAGCGTGCAGGCTTCGAAGGTAAATCTGCCGATGACATAACCAGCTACCTGATCTCCACCATCAAGGACGCCTACGACAAAAAGGCAGCGATTGAGACTCAAGGTGCATTAAAGGGCCTTGAACGATACATCATCCTCAACGCCATTGACCGGCTCTGGCAGGAGCACCTCTACGCAATGGATGGTCTCCGCGAGGCGGTCTCCCTGCGCGCTTTCGGTCAGAAAGATCCACTAGTCGAGTATAAGAACGACGGCTACGCGATGTTCGTTGAGTTGATGAACAACATTAAAAATGAGGTCCTCAACAACCTCTTCCGAAGTACCACCAATCTACAGGCGTTCGAGCAATTTCTTTCCAATCTGCCTCAAAGCTTCCTCAGCGATGATCAGTCTGGAGACGACTCCACCCGCCGTCCCACCCGGCAACAAGATCCGCAGCGACCGCAAAGTAACGAGCCATCCGAGCCGCGACTGGAATTCCCCGTGCGACGAGAAGCCGTGCGAGCCGGCCGCAATGACCCCTGTCCCTGCGGCAGTGGAAAGAAATTCAAGAATTGTTGCGGCCGCGGCGCATGACAAACTTGCGGTGTCCGTGAATCGAATCGACAATCGACACCTACTATGATCCAGCCACTCCGCCTTGTTGTATTACTGATTGCCTGCACGCTTATCCCGACGGGATCATCAACCGCAGGCTCACGGATGCAACCCCACCCGTTGCTCGCCGTGGAGGCCAAACGCTACGAGGCGATGATCGCTGCCGACCGCACGGCACTGGCCCCCATGCTTGCCGAGGAGTTGGTTTACATCCACTCCAATGGCATTCTGGAAAATAAGATCGAGTTTCTGGACGCCGTTCAAGCGGGGGATATCAAGTATCTCTCGATCGTCCCGTCGGAAACCAAGATCCGCGATCACGGCCGATGGGCGGTGCTCACCGGCCTAATCGACATGACCGTTCACACATCCGGAAAAAAACAATCGGCAACACTTCTCTACACCGCGATTTACGAGCGCATTGATCGCCGGTGGCAGCTGATCTCGTGGCAGTCCACCCGCGCCCGAGAGTAATCCCCAATCAACTCCCAGGCGGAGGAGCGGGTTCAAGCTTCTTTTTCCTGAGCGACCCAGTCGATCGAGAACCGCACCATCTCGCCCGCGTCTTTAAATCCGAGTTTTTCCTTGATGTGTGCGCGGTGGGTTTCAATTGTTTTGACGCTCAAATGTAATTCGTTCGCGATTTCCCGGGTGCCAAATCCACGTCCAAGGAGTTCCAGCACCTCGAGTTCCCGATCCGAAAGTTTATCCACTGGAGACCCGAGACCGCCATCGATCGACTGGATCGCCTTAAATATGAGGCGCTCAGAAAATTTCTCGCTAACGTAAACCTCGCCCTTCAGAACCTTACGCAGAGCGGTAAGCACATGGTTGAGAGCCTCTGCCTTCATGACATACCCCAGTGCGCCAGCCCGAAGGGATCGCAATGCGTAGAGCGACTCGTCGTGCATGGATAGCACCAGCAGGGGAAGTTTCGGTTGCTCGGCCTTCATCAACTTAATTAATTCCACTCCATTAGTTCCAGGAAGCGAGATATCGAGAAGAGCCACATCGGGCTTCAGCCGTCGCATTGCATCAAGCGCAAGCGGTGAGGTTGCTGCTTCACCGCATACATGAAGATCTGCTTCCGCATTAATCAGAGACGCGATACCGTGCCGAAATACCGGATGGTCAACCACGATCAAAACATTCCTTTTTTCTGAAGGAGTGAGGGAATTCCCTCTCTTTACTGAATCTGCTGACTTCATAGAATGTGAGGTTAAGTGATCGAAAGGGCTTTTCCAACCATCAACGCATCAGGACTACGCCTGATGCACAGATAGTGGAACACCGCTAAAACTTCCACCTTGGCTAAATCCGGGGATGCCGTCCAAAAATCAACGATAGCACAAAGAGAATGACGAACAGCCCGAAAAGAATTTGAGCGATCCAAGCAGCTGTTCCTGCGATTCCCGCAAATCCAAATACCGCCGCGATAATGGCGACTATTAAAAATGTGACACTCCAGCTAAGCATAATTCGATAATTGTTGTTACTACACGGATCGCCCCGCGTTCCCTGCTTGGATGGGTGAACTTACTATTTGGATTCTTTCTCGCCTCGCGCGGTGCGTTCCTCAATCGCTAGGGAAATCAAAACATCTAGATCCTCGGGCAGGAACGGCTTGGTGATATGGTGTTTATAGCCGGCCTTTTCACTCCGTTGAAAATCATCCGAACTTCCGAAACCGCTCATAGCTATTGCAAACGGCTTGGGATCCAACGCTTCAAGAAGCTCCCATCCGTTGCCATCCGGAAGCCCGATATCGCTGATCAACACGTCCGGAGCACCTTTTTCAAGGAGGTCCAAGGCGGAGTGCATGTCAGACGCGCTTTCAACTTCATGCCCTTGCTGCTCCAGGTATTTGCTCAAGTAAAAGCGAATATCGTCATGATTTTCGACAACAAAGATCTTTAGCAATAGGGCCATAAGAAGTCAGAGTAGAGGCTGACGCGTGACGTTCCACCTAAAAATGTGCCCACCCGTTTCTCGATCCGGAGCACGGTTCATCCGGCAATAGTTGGTAACGCAACCGCGAGCTGAGTTCCCGCGTCGACACCATCACTGCTGGCCATGAGCCTTCCGCCGTGAGCATCGATTACCGCCTTGGATACTACCATACCCCAGTCCAACGCCCACCCGGCCTAGGTAACTCCGGTGAGTCGGCTCCGAATGCATCGAATATGCGGTGGAGAATCTCCGGGTTAATGCCAGTGCCACGATCACAAACACCCACCCGAACGATACTGCCAACATTCTGAGATGTGACTATGAGGTTAGCACCCGGAGGTGGGGATTTTCGTGTATTTTGGACACGGTTCCAATTCACTTGGTGGTATGTCCAACAGTTGGGAGCAATACTCGCCGGGCAAGTTCGGTCCCACCGAAAGCACGACTTGGCTCCGGGTGCGATCAAAAACACATATCCCACAATGGACAGCCATCCCGTCGCCTTCGACCAAGCACGTTAAATCGCTCAGGATCTGGGAGAGAGGTGCACCGGTAACGATGGATTTAGGGATCGCCGATCGCTCAGATGCGATGCGCAGGGCGGACGACAGGGGAAACAAATGCCCGGTCGGACCAACTGCCATTTCTCTTCGCGGCACGCTGTGTAATGCAGATTCAGTCTGTATCCCGGAAGCGGCTCAAAAACGGATAACCAGTACTTTTAAAAAGGGTGAGGTCATGTTTTGAATATGGCCCCTCCAAGGGGAGAGGGCTTTCAGGCACCACTCTTAGTTCGGTATCAGGGCCGGTGATATCCGGCATGGGATACTTCCGGATCGATGCACCATTGAGCCCTGGCGAAAATGAAGAGAGACCAAGCGGTAGCCGACGCAAAAAAAGAATCCCGCACCACCAGCGCTACCACTGGTCCGGGGTTACGATCTCTCTATCTGGAGGATTTTTCCTGATCGTTCAGGAACTACAGATTCTTTGCAGAATTCTGACGGAACAACTCATAGAGTTTCACCGCACCGAAGACCACGATGACTGGTTTCACCAAGAGCAGAAGCAATCGCACGATGCCCCCAAGGAGCATCCCTAAGGGCAGAAACCTGAGAAGGTAGCCCACTGCCGCGGCCACAAGCACGGCACTAATCGGAGACGTGCGGATTCTCTCTTCGCAGTCTTGGAAACAATGCCGCGATGATTCCTCCAGGCTATCGATGACTTCAAACGCAGACGACTCAATCGGTGTAGATGGATTTTGCATAGGGGTTTATCAGGGGTAAAGTTTTTTACGGAGTTTATCCGCACCGCGACGGAGAGAAGCTTCCTTCGAAGCGAGCACTTTTGAAACATCTTTCGAGGAAGGAATACTACCCGCGCAGGTGTCCCACCAATTGCGAACGCCGTTTTTCCGTGCAGGCGACCCGGACTCGTGCCTGCCAAGGAGAAGGCCGATCAGCAGCCCTACCACAAATGCTGCAAGCACCGACGGCATTGGGTTGTCGCGGACATACTGTTTGCTTTGGTTTAATGGAGCTTGGGCTTTGTCTTTAGCAACGGATGCCGGTTCAGAAGGTTCATCTGGAGAAAGTCCGGGGTCGTCTGGAATGTCAGGGTTAATCATAGTTGGTAAATTGTCATTGACTGGTTCGCAGCATGAGGCGCGGGCGGATGGATCGAAAATCCATCTTGCACACTTACTTCACCTAAACAGCTCTTTAACGAAGGCCCCCCCCTTTTTTGCCTGCCACATGCTAGATTCCGGCCATGGCCACGTAAGGTACGACGAGCGCACGATCAAAGTTTAGGCCGCCATTGCGCTCAAATCCCGCCTGGCTTCCAACAAATCTTGGCCCTTCATCCACGAGCCGCAACCAGAGCAGACGGCTGATCGGTCACTCGCGTTGTCTCGACGGAGACAATACAAGCCCGGGTTCGACGGGAATAAAAGGCACGATATCCGTTGCCCCGTCAGCATCCACGTTGATCTGGACAGCACCCGTCCGGTTTTGCAGGAACATCGGAATTCCCAACCGGGCCGTATTTACAATCAAAGTCGGAGAGACGCTTTCGGACCGGCGACGATCCGAAGCAGACTGGATGATCACCTTCGGAGCAGCCCTTTCTAGAAATCCCAAGGAACCCGAATCGCCCACCCTCGGATGGCCTTTGATTAGAATATCTGCCGTGATTTGATCAGCGGCATCCTCAATCAACCAATCCTCCACAGAGGTTCCCGCATCGGAGAGGAAGACGAAACTCACGTCACCGGCGTCGAGTCGCAGCACGAGCGATTTTTCATCGGCGAACGGGTGTTCCAATCCGGTAGGCGGGAATAGGACTGTGAGGCGAACTCCTGGAGAGAGTTCGATGGTGTCACCCGGCGTCGCAGCGATCACGTTTGTTCCTGCGTTTCGGAGCTGACTGAGTAAGCGCTTGCGCGTGGGCGAACGGTCCGGAGCGCCGCTTTCCATGGCTGTGCGTATCGGCAGGCGATCCGCGAGACTGGTCAGTCCACCCAGATGACGGGAGTCTCCGTGGGTAAGCACGACGCCGGCCAATTCATTCACGCCGAGTTCCCGCAGGTAGCGGAAAAGCGTGGCACGACCATGGTAGCTTTCGCCCCCGTCCACCAGCCAAACGCCATCGTTCGTGCGGATGACACTGGCCCCGCCAGAGCCAAAATCCATTACCGTGACTTCCACGATCCGGCCGGGCGGCATTGGCGCAGCCACATAAAAATGCCCGCCCGGAACCGCGGCACAAATCGAGACAATCCCAATAATCCCTTGCGTCACCAGCAGGTTCGCGTGGTTTGCCAGATCGGCAAGCAAGGGAATCACCCAACCGGTGAAAAGCGATCCGGCCGCCAGTGCCAGCGAAAAGAATGCCATCGGGACAATGAGGATGTTCGCCGGAATGGATACCAGCGACACGAGGTTAAAATAGTAGATCGTCAGCGGCAGCGATCCGATCCACGCCGCCAATGACACAGAAACCAATCCCGCAACGCCAAGCGCCGCATCCCATACCCCCAACCGCCATTTCGGAATTAAGGCCCGCGGCAGAAACGGATCGGGTGCAACCCATGACTCGAAGGCCCGATACATCGGCAGCGCAAGGATCAAAATTGCCGCAACCACGGTGAACGAAAGCTGGAATCCGGGGTTGAACAGCTCGTTCGTATTGATCCCGAGTAAAATCAATCCTGCGGCACAGAGGCTGTTCAGCGCGAGGGGCTGGCGGTAAATGATGATGCCGGAAGCAACCAGAGCCACCATCGTGGCAGCACGCACGCTGGCAGGTTTCCATCCTGTCAGGAGCGCGTAGAAAAACACGCACGGAATAAGGATCAAGGCTGCGCGACGCTTCTCCACCCCGGCAGTGCCGAGCAGGAACCACAGGATCGTCGCAATCATCCCGACATGCAATCCGCTTACCGAAAACAAATGAAATACCCCCACCTCTCGAAAGGCATCTTCGAGTTCTTCCGGTGTCTCCCGCGTGTCGCCGATGGTCATTCCCAGGATGACTCCGGACTCGACCGTGCCTGCGATGCCAATGGATAAAATCTGTTCGACTGCCGCGCGAGAGCGCTGAGCAACAAGGATCAGCGGGTTTGCCTGACGCGAGGTGACATGAAATCCGGTTGAGGCGTCCACACTGAGTTCGCAATAGATGCCTGCGAGTTGATACCACGCCCGCGCGTTGAACTCCCCCGGATTGCGAGTCGGCGGGATTCGCCGGATGCTTGCGTCCGTGAGGATGCGATCACCATACGCGGGAGGCGCATCCCCCTGCCATGTGAGCAATACCGGAATCCATCGCTGCCCTGCCACATCGGGAGCCAGACCTACCGCTCCCCTCGCCCGCCAGCGCGGGATTGCACCACCGCCTGCAGACTTGAATGGCTCATCGATGCGCAGGTTGACCTCGCCCGACCAGTATCCTTCGCCAACCCATTCTGCCAGCCGCGCGCCGCCCGACTCCCTCGATTGACCCGCATGCAGAGCGGCAAATGCCAGCGCGGTCGCCAGCCAGACGAACCCACCCAGCCGGGGCACAAGCGCAAGCCCCGCAGCAACCCCTGCCGCCGTCAGCCAAATCATCCCCGGCACCGCAAACAAAGCGCCGCCGATCACCCCCGCAATCGCCGCAAGGAACAATCCTGCACATGGCAACCGCAACCGGGGGCGCTTATCCGGAGCTTTGTTCATTACTCCTACGGCTGACCGCAAAACTTAAACATCCACATCTCGGTGGCGTGCTGTGCATCGAAATAAAATTTAAGCCCACCGTCAAATCCGACGACATTCGATGCGACGGCGCAACTGGATCGCCGCGAGTGGATTTGGTGGATTCCCGGACGGCGATGATGGTACGGCATTCCCCACACCTCCAACCGGAGACAACGTTCCGAGGTGGTGACGAGCAGATCCTCCATCTGAGAGCGTGCCAGATGTTCGTAGAAAACGTTTTCCGATTGTTCGACCACCGCGTAGTCGAATCCCTCGGGCATCGCTCGCACGCCACGACCGGGGAGCACGCTCCATGATCCCCGGACGACCCCGGCCCGGATACGCGGATCGAATCCTGCCAACGCATTTTTGAGCGACCGGGTATTGATCGAAACTTCCACGGGGAGACGCGAGCCGATATCCACGGAGAACCAGACATGATCGATATTCTCCGGCTGAGCGGTGTCTTCTATCCGGGCGGTTACCACATCCCCACTGATCCAAACAAGCGTCTCATCGCCCGGCCACCATGCTGGATATCGTCGATGCCCCTTCGCGACTTTCATCTTGTTAACCCGATGTAATCCACTTCCGCCATCCCGTAATCGGAGCATTGCCAGATCTCAATCGGAGGTCAAGACCGCGCGATAACGTAAAAAAACTGGAATTTATTCATTAGAAAATCTAATATGTCCTTGACCACTGCGAACGGTTTCCGAATTCTCTGCGACACGCTGTAATGTTCACAACCAGACGCAGCAGGTGAGCGTAAAATACATTGACGGCACAACACCGTCACCGATAACACGCTTGCTCGCAGACTCCCTACGGGAAGTGATTATACCCATGCTCAAATACTTTTTTATCATTTTCGGATTACTGGTCGTAGTAGTGATATCCATCGCGGGATTTCGTGGCCAAAAATCCACTGCCCCACCGATCGAGATTTTTCCGGACATGGACCACCAGGCAAAGGTGAAAGCGCAGAAGCCCAGCGAATTTTTTGCGGATGGTTCCGCCACTCGCCTTCCGGTCAAGAGTACTGTGCCGCTAGGCTACGTAATGCCGCAGAGCAACGTAGACCTCAGCGTCACAGCAGAGGCCTTCGGGCCCTACGAAAACATCGTATTTGGCGGTGCTCCAGATTATCTAAACACGGGCAAAATGGGAGACCGTTGGGGCACTGGCCTCCCGTTTGAAGTCACGGCAGGCGTGATGGCACGCGGCAAGGAGCGTTACACGATCAGTTGCGCGGTCTGCCACGGCGCGACAGGAGCAGGCAATGGCATCACCTCGAAATACGGCCTCGTCGGCATCGCGAACCTGCACCAGTCACGCATCCGTGACATGGGGGATGGCGAGATTTACAATACGATCACGCACGGCAAAAATACGATGATGGGATACGGTCAAAACATCCAAGTTGCGGATCGTTGGGCGATTGTCGCGTATGTCCGGGCGCTGCAACGGTCGCAAGGCACGGGGATCGACGATGTGCCGGTCACCGAACGCGCCCAGCTTGAAGCTCAGTAAGCTTAATTTTCTTGTCTGAATCATGAGTGATCACTCCCACGTTGAAATCAAGCCCGAGACATTCGACTACAAGCATGTTGGCGGAAAGTTTCTCCTTCTGTCCGCAGTCGGCGGACTCACGCTCTTGGCGTGTTTTGCCTACGGGTTTTTCTTTGATTCCCGGCAGTTTGCATTTTCCTATCTATTTGGATTCTACTTCTTTTTTACTATCTGCATGGGTGGGTTGTTTTGGCAATTGGTCCACCATGGATTTGATGCGGAGTGGAGCACGGTGCTCCGACGGCAACTGGAGAACATTGCCAGTCTGCTACTGATCCTTGGCATCTTGTTTATTCCCTTGTTTTTCGTCCGGGAGGAACTCTGGAAATGGATGAAAATGGGGCCCGGCGAGGATGCTTTGCTGGATGGCAAGTCAGCCTACCTCAATCAACCGTTTTTTTGGATCCGCTGTGTTTTTTACTTCGTGTTTTTTGCGGTTGCCTCGTACCTGCTCAAGCGCAACTCCGTGCGGCAGGACATTGACGGGGACACAAAGTATACGATCAGAAATCGTAGAGTTACCTTCATCAGCCTTCCGCTATTCGCAATCGCGCTCTCGTTTGCCGCAGTCGATTACCTGATGGGCCTCGACTTCCATTGGTACTCGACCATGTGGGGCGTCTATATTTTTGCAGGCACCGCATTGAGTTCGCTGTGCGTGCTCGTGCTGATCATCACAGCACTTCGGAGTGCCGGATATCTCAGGGACGTCGTCACCGTGGAGCATTACCACATCATGGGCAAACTGATGTTTGCGTTCACCGTCTTCTGGGCATACATCACCTTCAGCCAATACATGCTTATCTGGTATGCAAACATTCCCGAGGAAACCATCTGGTTTTTGCAGCGGAACACCGCATCCTGGTGGTATCTGAACATTGCGCTGGTGATCGGGCACTTTTTTGTCCCATTCCTCCTCCTGATGCCATACTCGAATAAGCGCCGTCCGGCCTTTCTCTGCGGTGTGGCTGTCTGGATTCTGTTCATGCATTTGTTAGATCTTTACGTTATGGTCCTGCCGGTGCTGCACCGCACGGGGGTTTCTGTGCATTTTATGGATTTCCTTTGTCCGCTTGCCATCGGTTGCATCCTTGCTGCGGTTTTCCTCAAGCGCCTTGGCGACACGGGACTTTTCCCGTCCAAGGACCCACGCATCGAACCCTCTGTTCAACTTAAAAACTGATGTCTTCCGCGTCACCTGAAACCACCCGCGTATCCCTGCGCACGGTCGTGCCTATGTTTCTGGCAGGATTGCTCATGATCCTTCTATTCTGGGGTTCCACCGAGTTGATCCGTTCGTGGGTCTCCACCGGTTCGAATTACGAGTCGGAGCAGAGCGAAATCCGCGTTAAAAATCTCCAAGATCTCACCGCGACTAACCAAACAGAGTTATTTGGCTATACCTGGGTTAACAAAGATGCGGGTACTGTTCGGATTCCGATCGAGCGGGCCATGGAACTAGAAATTGCCGCACTGAACGAAACGAAGCCGAAACCGTCCACGCTCACCGATCCCGATGCAGCTGCTGCGGAGGCTGCTGCAAAGGCACAATCCACCGCCCCTTCTGATATCACCGCCCCTGCGGCGGCAAATCCCGTCAATACGGCACCCGCACCCGTCCCGGCGCAGGAAGCTCCGTCAGGCGCAACCCCTGCAGTGCAATAGAAATGGAAGCTGGCGTTCTCTTACTAGCAATTGGGTTTTTCCTCCTCGGCGGATCCGCACTCGGTGCCTTTTTCTGGGCGGTGCGCAACGGTCAGCTTCAGGATTTAGCATCCGGAGCGGAAGTCATATTTGATGAAGATGAACCCATCGGTGAAGCTACAGATTGCTTCCCGGACAAGCGCAGCCATGATGCTGTGGAGAAATTGATGAAATCATGAGCGCCGCTACTGCCGCAGCACCCCATCCCTCGACCCACACGGAAGTCTTGAGCCCGCAAGAGCGGTACGAGATCGATCGCTCGCTCCGTGCGCCTGTCTTATTATTTTTTGGCACCTCGATCTTCTGGCTTCTCATTGGCTCGATCCTCGGGACGCTGGCTGCCTTTAAGATGAGTTACCCCGGCTTCCTGGATTCTGAAGCCTGGCTGACGTTTGGCCGCATGCGCCCGGCGCACCTGAACGTGGTCGTTTATGGCTGGGCTTCTACTGCCGGCATTGGTGTGGGAATCTGGCTCATGGCTCGCCTCTGTCGCGTGCCGCTCCGAAGTCAAAACCTCGTCATCTCCGCAGGCATTATCTGGAATGTAGGAATATTGGTGGGCACACTGGCGATCCTCGCCGGGTATAGCAGGTCCATCGAGTGGCTGGAGTTTCCCGGTTTTGCAACCCCGATCTTATTTTTCGCCTATGGCTTGATCGGTGTGTGGACAATCATCATGTTCCGCTTTCGAAAGCCGGGACATGTGTATGTGTCTCAGTGGTATTTACTCGCGGGATTTCTATGGTTTCCCTGGCTATATGCCACGGCAAATATCCTCTTGATCTGGCAGCCGATGCAAGGTTCCGGGCAGGCCGCAGTGAACTGGTGGTTCGCGCATAACGTGCTTGGGCTTTGGTTCACACCGATTGGGCTTGCCAGTGCATACTATTTTATCCCGAAAGTGATCGGTCGCCCGATCCACAGCTACTACCTGAGCATTCTGGGATTTTGGTCACTTGCCCTCTTTTACAGCTGGAACGGGATGCACCATCTCATCGGTGGGCCCTTCCCTGCATGGATGATCAGCGCGGCTGTCGTCGCCAGCATCATGATGTTCATTCCCGTCTTCACTGTGGCGATCAATCACCACATGACGATGCGCGGGAATTTCGAATACCTCAAATGGAGTCCGACGCTGCGGTTCACGGTGTTCGGAGCGATGACATACACCTTGGTAAGCTTTCAAGGCAGCACCATGGCGATCCCTGCCCTCAATAGCATCACCCACTTCACGGACTACACCATCGGCCACTCGCACCTCGGAGTGTATGGGTTTTTCTCCATGATGATGTTTGGCGCGATGTATTACATCATCCCTCGTCTGACTGGCTGGGAATGGCCATCTGCCAGTCTCATCCGTTGGCACTTCTGGTTGGCTGCCGTTGGCATCATCCTGATGGTTGGGACATTGACGGTGGGTGGCGTGATTCAGGGACTTGCCCTTCGAGACGTTGAAGTTTCATTTATGACTTCCGTCTATCTCGAAGCCCCATTCCGCTACGTGCGATCACTGACTGGAATTATTCTGACCGCTGCGCATGTGGTCTTTGCGGTGCACTTCACATTGATGCTTCTGCGTTCGGGCGAACAAAAGAAATCTGCCACCCTTTTCGCCAAGTCCACCCGGGAGATGGCCACGGTATGAATAGGCTACCTCTCCTATTTATCGGTATCCTTGCGACATTCGGTTCAGCATGGCTGGGGGTTGTTGCCTACGCATACGTGAACCTTGGCTCGCTGCAACCGGTCATCTCGGAAGAAACGGGCGGTCTCCTACCCCCTCCACTTTCGGGTAGTGCGATCGCGGGGCAAAAAGTTTACGCCGCAAACGGGTGTCTCTATTGCCATAGCCAGCAGGTGCGCCCGGCGTCGCTGAGCACGGATATCGCCAAAGGTCTTGGCCCCCGCCGGACTGTAGCAAGAGACTATATCAACGAACGCACTGTTTTCCTCGGCACCATGCGAACAGGGCCCGATCTCACCAATATCGGTGTGCGCCAGCCCAGCGTGGAGTGGCACCATCAGCATCTTTTCGAACCGGGCGTGGTATCCGAAGGATCGATCATGCCGTCCTATCGCTACCTTTACAAAGTCCGCGAAATTCAAGGTCAGCCTAGCGAAGAAGCCATCCCTGTCCGCGGCCCTCACGCACCCGGCCCGGGATATGAGGTCGTGCCAACGCAGGACGCCAAGGACCTCGTAGCCTACCTCATTTCGCTGAAACGCAACTACCCACTGCCCGAGGTCCCAGAGGAGCAGTAACGGCTGTGGCATGGACTATCATCGACCGCCCTTAATTTTTCACAAACGATCCCATCGTGACAGATCCCACTGAATCCAAACCCGAAGAACCCTTTTCCGACGCCAATGTCTCGGACGAGATGAATGTCGCGAACGTCCACGGCTCAATCCTGCGCGAGCAGCAAGATCCGGAGGACGGATATGAGCCGATCCCATTTTGGCTTATCACGTTGTTCTTCGGAATTATCTTCTGGGCGGGAATGTATCTTGCCTTCAATAGTGGCGGCTTTCGCACTGATGTTTATGATTCCAGTCAGGTCTCATGGGTGGGTGGATCAAGTGGACCGGTCGCGCCACCAGACCCCTTGGTGCTCGGAAAACGGCTTTACACCGCAAACTGTGTTGCTTGTCACCAAACCACAGGACTCGGTGTGGCCAAACAATTCCCTCCCCTCGTCGGCAGCGAATGGGTGCTCGGTGGCGACTGGAACGGCGACAATCATCTCGTAAAAATCATGCTCCAAGGCCTGCAAGGCCCGATTCAAGTGAAGGGCGACACGTATAACAATGCGATGCCGCAGTGGCAGCAGCTCAAAGACGACCAAATCGCGTTAATCCTGACCTACATCCGAACCGAATGGGGGAATGCGGCTCCTCCAATCACACCGGAATTTGTGGCAGCAGTTCGCGAAAGCACAGGGGTTCGCACCGAGCCATGGACGCAACCTGAGCTTCAGGCAATCCCGAAACAGGTGATCTCTGATGCAGCCCCGGCACCCGCAGCACCATCCGCAG
This sequence comes from Terrimicrobiaceae bacterium, assembly GCA_041689405.1. GTDB lineage: Bacteria > Verrucomicrobiota > Verrucomicrobiia > Chthoniobacterales > JAATET01 > JBDNGG01. Next base: position 18,252 of record JBDNGG010000458.1, read on the forward strand.
ATCCGAATGCGCCAGCACCGGAAAGTCCGGCGGCAGTTGCCCCGGCCGCCGCCCAAAACAAGACTGCAACCCATCCCGGCGCTTAAGGGCGCGATCTCAATGATAGCGGCTAGGGAAATTAGCTGCTGGGATGCCGTGGATTTACTGGAGGTTCTCCACCTAATGCCGCTGGCAGTTTCCCCACCCGCAGGAATTGTGGTAGGGCGATGAAAAGTAAAATCGGCCTCGCGACCTGCACATGCATTGTGGTTGCGAATATGATCGGGACGGGTGTGTTCACCAGCTTGGGATTTCAAGTCGCGGACCTGCCATCTGTATTCCCGATTCTCATGGTTTGGGCGCTTGGAGCGGTATTTGCGCTCTGCGGTGCGTTGACCTACGCCGAGTTGGCCGGTGCCCTGCCCCGCTCAGGTGGCGAATATAATTTTCTCTCTCGGATTTATCATCCCGGAATCGGATTCATGGGTGGAGTCGTTTCCTCAACGGTCGGGTTCGCGGCGCCGGTAGCACTGGCATCGATGGCCTTTGGCGAATATTTCCACAACTTGGCACCTGAGGTCAGCCCATTTTCAGCGTCCATCGCCATCGTTTCCCTGGCAACCATCGCGCATGGCATCACCATCAGGTCGAGTATGGTGTTCCAGAATATCGTCACGAGCCTGAAGGTGATTTTGATCCTGACGCTCATCTTTGCCGGATGGTTTTTGGGACCTACAGAACCGTTGGGCTTCCTGCCCGTCGCTGGCGACGGAGCGCTTCTTACCAGCACGCCATTTGCTATCGCCCTGATGTACGTGATGTATTCCTATTCGGGTTGGAATGCATCGACCTACATCATGGGAGAGGTGCGTCATCCGGCACGCACGGTGCCATGGTCCCTCATTCTCGGATCGCTCATTGTCGGCATCCTATACATTGCCCTGAATGCGACCTTTCTCAAGGTAGTGCCAATCACAGCGCTCGCTGGAAAACTCGACGTGGGCAGCATCGCCGCCGCAGCAATTTTTGGTGATGCTGGTGGCCGGATTATGTCAGGTCTGATTGCAGGAGGCCTCATCTCGTGTATTAGTGCGATGACATGGGCCGGGCCACGCGTGATGCAGACGATCGGCCAGGACTTTCCGGCGCTGCGCGTGCTCTCATGGAACACCCGCAGCGGCATCCCATTGCTTGCGATCGCACTGCAATACTCGCTGGTTATCGTGCTGCTGCTCACGGCCAGCTTTCAATCCGTATTGCTCTACACGCAATTCGCTCTCGTGTCCTGCAGCCTGCTCACCGTGGTGGGTGTGATCGTGCTTCGCTACCGGGAGCCACGGTTGCCACGCCCCTTCCGATGCTGGGGCTACCCTGTCCCGCCGATCCTTTTTGCAGTGACGGCGATCTTTTCGCTATACTACACAGCTGTGCAGCGTCCGATGCATGCACTGGCTGGAGTATTGACGCTGGGCGGGGCATTGGGATTGTACTTCATCGGTGTGCGATTCTTCGGTTTCGCGTGGCGCGACACGCCGGGCAAAGACATAAAAATTCGGAACCGATGAGGGCTCGCGCCAAGGACGCAAGGCACGCAAAGGGGCTGTGGAGTTAAGACAGACTCGCGAGAGCAAAACTAAACAGGATTTAGATGATTATCCGGATTCACAGGATTATACAGATGCGGGTTGTCCAGCTCCAAAATTTCCGCCGGCATCCTCCTGTTAATTCTGAAAAATCCTGTCATCCTGTCTACCCTCGAATTTCATCGTATCCACCTTGGCTTAGAGCCCGACCCAAAAAATGAACCGACTCCTAATCCGACATTATTTGACAACAGCTGCCTTTGCTGCGCTGGCATTGTCCAGCATTCCATTTGCGGCATTCGCGCAATATGAAACCGATTCGCTTCCGCCGGGAGTCGCGCCCCGTTCCGGTCCGGCAGTGCCGTCCCCGGTGATTACGGATCCGACGGTCCCCAATTCGCCTGCGACGGTGGAGATACCAAGTTTCTCTGCAGCACAGCCACCTGTTGAAAGCCCGCTGATCATCGACGCGCCACCAACGACCCCCGATGAGAAGGCTCGCTTTCTCACAGGACGGAGGCTGCTACCCGGTTCGCGGATTGCGTCCATCCAAAGCACGCCATGGTATCTGGACCATGCCAAAGCATTTTCCTCCTCGTGGCGCGGCTTCGACGAAAAATACTTTTCAAAAATGCGGGCGTGGTCAGCACAGCAGGTCGCACCCCGCATTGGCAACCCGCCCACTGTATTCTATCTCTTCGGAGGCCCGGATTTCATCAATGTTTATGCGTTGTTTCCTGATGCGCAAAACTACATCCTTGGCGGACTCGAGCCGGTGGGATCGATGGTGCCGCCGGAACAACTGGACGAGGTGCGGCTGGCAGCTGGGCTGAGCGGATTGAGGGAATCAACATCGCTTATCCTACAATTCAGCCATTTCATCACTAAGGACATGAAAGTGGATTTTGGAAAAACCGATTTTAAAGGAGTGCTTCCGATTTTGCTGGCATTCGTGTCCCTCGGGGGTGCCGAAATCGTGAACGTCCAGTTCTTCGGTATCAGCCGCGCTGGAGATCTCGCCCTCAGTGCAACCCCCGCTTCCATCGCAGGCACATTGCCTGGCGTATTGGTTGAGTTTCGCAAAAGTCCAATTGCTCCGATGCAATCGCTGTATTATATCCGTGCGGATGCGTCCGACGGTGCGCTCAAAGCAAATCCCGCGATGCTCAACTGGATGCGCAGGTTTTCTCCAGGTGTGTCATATCTGAAGGCGGCATCCTATCTTCTCCACGAGCCATACTTCTCCACCGTGCGGAGTTTTCTTCTCAATGACAGCCAAGCCGTGCTGCAGGACGACTCGGGAATTCCCCTGCAATATTTCACTCCAGGAGAATGGAGCATCTCGGTCTTTGGAAATTACACCGGAACGTTGGACCTGTTCCAAAAATACATCCAGCCTGACCTGATCGATGCCTACCGCACCGCCCCACCGTCGCCGCCGATGGACTTTGGAACCGGATACAAATGGCAACTTGGTGAGTCCAATCTCATACTTGCCGTGAGGCGCATCGCGGCACCAACCCCGCCAGCAACGAATCCCGTGGCACCGGCGCGCTGAGCGCAGGCAGCGAGGGCTGCACGCTCGAATGCGTCCAAATAGGATTCATCAATTCCCGAACCTCCGCTCCACAAATTTTGCAGGAGCTCGCTTCCCGTGGGAGGTGCATCCGGAAACTGCGCGCGGAGACGCGGGGGCGCAGAGAATCCTGAATGTGCTTGAACAAAATCTGTGCCTCGACGGCTGCTCGCTTGGCCGTGGCTCCCTACCCGGTTCAACCACACTTCCCTCCGTGTCCTCCGTGACTCTGTGTGACTGATTGCCTGGCCGTTGCCACGCATCCTTTGCAGCCGGGTGGAATAGATCCAAATGGCCTACGACCGCCGAATATTCCGCAACTGCCTCCCCGCAGCGGCTCCGCCAGAGTTGCTTCATCTTCATTTCCTCTTTCAAGTCAATTGTATCAGCGAATCCCCGGCAATCCGAGGAGCATCGGGAGGAAACCGTTCGCACGCGATGCGAGGTAAATCGCGTCATTTTCGTCTTTAAACTGAACTTCCAAGGGCAAAACAAGCGGGAAGCCACATGAACACTGGGTTCTGCGGCTATTTCGAACTTCCGGCTACTGGCTACGGCATCGTGTGGTTTTTCAAAAGTTTGATAATCTTTGCCTGCAGAGGCCTGGGTTCGGTGTCCTGCTGCCAGCCAGGAGCACCGACCAGATTGGGGACGATGGTGTTGCCGGTGATGGTGGCCAGGTCTTCGAGCAAAGTCTGGAAGCTGTGGACAGGAAGGCCGTCGGGGCAGCGTTTGGAGCAGGCTTTGCGTTTGGCCGAGGGTGAGGGCTTCTTGGGGGCGACGATATCCGGGCGCTCTGCGCGGGCGGCCTCGTGGTCGTCTTCGTCAAAGAGCACGGTTTTGAGGGCGGCGCGCATGTGCCACTCGACGTAGTAGGCCAGGATGCACAAGAAGACGTGGCATCGGACACGGTCTTCGTTGCGGTGGTGGATGGGACGCACTTTGAGATCCACGGTCTTGATGCTGCGAAAGGCGTTTTCCACCAAGCTGAGATCTTTGTAGCGCTCGACGAGTTGGGAGGTGGTGAAGTCTCCGTCGGTGACTTTGGCGCGCACCACATAGAGGTCGTCAATGGCGGCTTCGCGGGCGATGTTTTCGCTGCGGCGGGAGTAGGAGAAAGTTGTGTCCGGGATTTGAAGATCAAAGTGTTTCGCCATTTTGTGCTTTCCGATCACGCGCCCGACCCGCACGCCGATGCGGGCCGAGCCGCGCACGGGAGCCTTGGCGCGAAGGACAGCGGGGCGGATCTTTTCCAGATCGGCCTCGGTAGCGGCGAGCAACTCTTCGCGCTTGTGGGCGCGGGAGAGTGCCAGAAGCGGATTGCGGCAGACCACCAGGCGTTCTCCCGGGGAGTCGGGACTCTGGATTTCGGCGAGGTTCTTTTCGTCAAAGAGCGAAGGTTGTATGAGCCCGGCGGCGGAGAGTTGCGATTCGGGATGCGCTCAATAAACATGGCTACTTAATGAACGGAAAGTTCGGAAAAAACGGTTTGCCATTCAAGGATATTTTTAATTCAGAGGAAAAGTTACATGGATACGTCCGGAAGACAAAAAAGGCAGTCAACCTCCTTCGTAGCAGTTGGTTAGCTGTCTTTTTGTCTTTGGAACTTCAGATTAGCTCGGCAGCAAGCGTGAGCTTCGAGAATTTCCCGCAGTTCTGGTCAAAAGTGACCCGGTATATCCCGCGCGGAGCAGGTTCGCCTTTGGCGCGGGTGTAGGCGCCGATCAGGATCGGGACCTGAGGCGCTGCGGCGGTAAATCCAGTTGAAATTACCATCACAAAAGAGAGGGGAAGCAGAATCCGATTCGCTTCGCGAGCTTATCGCAATTCAGCTTCTCTACAAGGTTTCCGGAGCGTTCAGGAGCTCGGACACTCGATTAAGCAGACGTCCCGCAGCACCACCATCCAACACTCGGTGATCAAAACTCAAAGTGAACATCGCTTCGGTCACCGGCAAAAATTCCTCAATCGTCGCATCCCAGCTAGGCACAATCGACCCCGCTCCCATTCCGAGCAAAATCGTCTGCTCCGGAAGCGGAATCGGCGTGGCAAGCGTAAGCCCAAAGGTGCCGTAATTCGTCACGGTCGCGATGGATCCGCCGGTTTCGGCCGCAGGGAGCCTCCGCTGGCGGGCAAGGTCAACCAGACGGTTGTAGCGTTCAACCAAATCCGAAAGTCTGGAGTGGTCTGCATTTCGGATAACCGGAACGAGCACGCCATCCTCGGCCTCAACAGCAAACCCGATGTCCACGGACCGCGGATGCACAATGCGATCACCCACCAGGCGTCCAGCCGGAGCGCTATTTTCACCTAAAGCAATCGCCAGCGCACGGAGGGCATAGAGCGCAGGCCCCGGCTTGACCGTTTGTGCCTTGCGATGAGCCAGCAACGTGTCGAGTCGAATCGGCAGGACCACTGTGGCAAGCGGACGCGTCCAACTGCGGCGCATTGCATCAGCCACGGCGACCCGCATCGACGACGCGGGAGTCATCCGGTTGTGTTCCAGATCTCCCAAAAACCGCTCCAGATCATCAATCGTGACGCGCCCGCCGGCGCCACTGCCGGGGATTCCCGCAAGGTCAGACGCATGAAGACCGAGTTCCAGCATCCGCGCTTTCATCCGCGGTGAAAGAAAACTGGCTCCACCGGCGTAGGCAGGTACTGGCAACCCACTCAACGTGGGCACAACCTTGTTTTCGATGGTGGTGTCTGCAGATTTTTTTGATTTTTGCGGAGCCATGCGTTTCGGTTCCGGTTCGTCTGTGATTCCCAGGCGTTCGGCTTCCTCATCCGAAATTTCGATATATCCAAGCACGGACCCGACTGCATAGCTGCTGTCCACTTCCGCCGTGAGCTCAACGATCGTTCCCGTCACCGGCGCGGTCACTCCCATGACTGCCTTGTTTGTCTCCACCTCAAGGACATCGGCGTCGGCGGTGACGTCGAATCCTTGGGCAATGACAATGCGCACGATAGTGGCTTCGGCGATAGATTCGCCGAGTTGGGGCATGATGATCGGGACCTTTGGCATGGCGTGAGTCTATATTTTAAAGTTCGAGAAGGCGGCGGACAGCGGACGCAATAGATCCGGCGGTCGGCCGATGCGTCCCCCATAAATCGGGATGATAAGGAACTGGCGTGTCGCGCGCGTTCAGTCGTTGAGGCGGAGCATCAAGCAAACCAAATGCTTCACTACTCACCCGGGCAATGACCTCAGCAGTGACACCGCCCCATGGAAATGCCTCGCCAACGCACAACAAACGTCCCGTGCGGGCGACAGATGCCAGGACGGTGTCGGTATCCAAGGGCTTTATAGTCCGAAGATCCACAACTTCGATCTGATATCCATCTGCCACCAAATCCTCCGCCGCGACCAACGACTCGTGGAGCATTGCGCTGTAAGTGACGATAGTCGCGTCGCGACCCGGGCGTGCAATACGAGCGCGGTTTGCTGGCATCGCTTCCGTCGGGAGCGCGTCCGCCTTGAGGTGGTAATATAAAAATTTGTGTTCGCAGAAGATGACAGGATCATCGATCTGCACCGCTTCGAGCAGCATGCTATAAGCGTCCTCAACTGTGGCTGGCGTCATCACTACCAGCCCCGGGTAATGGGCATAGAGCGCCTCCATGCTCTGGCTATGGAATGGCCCCCCGCCCGGAGTACCGCCCGAGGGAAGTCGGACAACGATAGGGCAAGGAACCTGCGTGCGATAATATAGCGTTGCTGCCTGGTTGATGATCTGGTTGAGCCCGCACGTGGAAAAGTCGGCAAACTGCATCTCCACGATCGGACGCATCCCTTCTATCGCGGCGCCTATGGCCACGCCGATATTTGAATCTTCGCTAATCGGAGCGTCCAAGACTCGACCCGGAAATTCCTTTGCAAGGTTTTTTGTCGCCTTAAAAGCACCTCCAAATGCTCCCACATCTTGGCCGTAGATGAAAACGCGGGGGTCATCGGTCAGCGCGCGAGCCTGAGCCTCGCGAATGGCTTCAAGATAAGTAATACTCATGACTCGGCAAAGATATCGGTGAGCGAGGAAGTGCTCAGTGCAGACCATTCCTCATCCGCAGGATCTGGTGCGGGCTCACGCATCACGCGTGCGGCCGTTGAGTCCACCTCAGTTTCTGCCTCAGAACGCCATACGGCGAGTTCCTCAGCCGTGGCCCATCCGGAAGCGACTATGAACGCGTGACATACCTCGATGCAATCCCGGCCCACTGGCAGGGTGCGCAGATTTTTATCCACATAATGCGCATCGTCATGTTCTCCATGACCGACGAGGCGGAGTAGATCCGCTACAATCAACTGGGGACCACCGCCCTGACGTGCCGCCTTCACCGCGCCATGTACTACACGCAGACAATCCACAAGATCGGTGCCATCTGCCTTGTGGCCAGGGATGCCATATCCGATCGCGCGATTCACAAGATCGGTGCAGGCAAACTGCCGTGCCGTTGGAGTCGAGTAGGCATATTGGTTATTCGCGACGATTACAATCAACGGCAGCTTCTCGACAGCGGCCGTGTTCATTCCTTCATGGAAGGCTCCGGTCGAAGTGCCACCATCACCAAGGCAGGTAGCACCGACAACCCCCGTTTCCCCGCGAAATCGCCGAGCCATCAGACCACCAACGACCACGGGCAACATGGCCCCGAGGTGACTGATCATTGCGTAATATCCTTCGCGCGGTCGGCCCCGGTGGATGTTCCCGTCCCTGCCACGCATCGAACCCTGCGCGGATCCGAGATAGGTGCGCAGCGTGTCGAGGACAGTATCGCCGAACGCCATGCGCCCGGCTTGATCACGAATGAGCGGCGCAAAAATATCGCCCTGCCTCAAGGCCGTGCCGATCGCGACGCTGAGCGCCTCCTGCCCCCGGCCCAAAAATACACCGCCTTTGATTTTTCCACCCCGATAAAGCGCGGCAAGCTTTTCTTCAAGCACACGCGCAAGGAGCATCGTCCTGTAAGAGGAGATATACTGAGTGCGGCTATCGAGAAAATCCAAAGTGGGCTTGCTAACTGCTTCGGCCATGTTTTCCGAACGATAAGAAGAAGACGGTGCCAGTGCAAACGCAGAGTTTGCAAACTACGCCATCAGTTTTCCGGAGTGCCGTTACGGAACGGAACGCCAAATTAAAAATCCGATGGTTAGAAGAATGAGACAAAGGACCAGAAACTGCACCTTGGCCAGCATCTGCTCGCTGCGGCGGGGTTTGCGGCGGCGGGCGACCGAGGCTCCATCTCCGCTAAAGCGGTCCCGCAAACCACCGGGAGGCAGTGCGGTGGAGGACGGTGTGGTGACGTTGATTTTGATGAAATCGCGTGTCTGACGACGCTGGCGTTGGAGTTTCGCCGGAGCGTCCTTGAGCAATTGCTCGAGTTCCCGTTGTTTGCGGAGGATATCATTTTCCGCTTCCTTCAGCCGCTGCTGTTCAGCATACACGGGGTTCCCAGCACTTTCTCTGCCAGATCGGGGAGTGGGTTTCTTAGGCATGGGGTGTATAAAATTACCAATATTTACTATGTCGCCATTCTACTGAGCCAGAAAATGACCGCTATGAGTAAAAGCACAGCTGAAAGCGGAAGGGTGAAAGCGAACCCAGCGGTGAGCCAATAGGAGAAACCTTTTTCGGCGGCGCCGTAATATTCGTCGTAATCGCCGGTCATTCCGCCAGCGGATGCATTAGAAACCTCAAGGTCGAGTTTTGCTTGGGATTTAGTGTAATCTGAGCGCGCGTCATCGAGCAGGCTCATCGCCTTGCTCATTTCTTTCGCAAGTTCGCCTCCCGACCAGAGCTTTGGATTGATGGCGTCCAGCGATCGGCTGTGAGTGAGGAAGGAATTGTGAACTGCGTGCAATTGTTCGAGGCGACGTTGGGTTTCCTCAGTTTCGCGTTCAATAGTCGCCAGACTGCGCGTGAACCGATCGATCATTTCCGTCCGGCCCGCCTCGAGTTCATCTTGCCTGCGGCTCAGTTCTTCGAGTCGCTGTTTATCGCGTTCAATCTGCTCGGAGCGGCGTTTCAATTCGCCCAGCTCGGCCTGAGCCCGCTGAACCTGCGCTGTTAGCTCTTCGGAACTAACGTCATCTTCTAAATCCAGGCTATCGGGGTCTCTGTTTGAAGTCGGCATGCTGTTTTTGCAGAGAATACCTTTGCACGAAAAGAACTCCAGCGAAAAGCCGGAACAATTCCGCGCAAATTACCGCGCGGGCATCATTTCCAGCAGCAACCCTTTCAGATACGACGTCTCCGGCAGGTGCAGCACCACCGGATGATCAGCCGCCTGCCGATATTCCTCTAGCACCCGCGCCGATCGCCGGGCATCCATGAGTCCAGCCGCAGCGGATTCAAGAAATGCGGACGCCCCGACATGGTGCGAGCACGAAAACGTCGCCAGCAGCCCATCCGGGGCAAGAACCTCCCCTGCCCGCACGTGGAGTTCCCGATATCCCCGCAGGGCATCATGGACGCCCCCTTTTGCTTTTGTGAAAGATGGCGGGTCGAGAATCACGAGGTCAAATTTCTCCTCAGCGCGGGAAAGCGCCTTCAAATAGCCGAACACATCCGCTCGTTCGCAACGGACCGGAAGCGCATTGATCTTCACATTGTGTTCCAGGCGATTGCAACACTCGGCGCCGGATTCTATGGCGACTACTTCTGCGGCGCCGGCTTTTGCGCAGGCCAACGCAAATCCGCCCTGATTGGAAAAACAATCCAGCACGCGTTTCCCGCGGGCGTGTGCAGCGACAGCACGATAGTTATCGACCTGATCAAGGTAGAACCCGGTCTTCTGTCCTTGCGCCAAATCTATCTCGAACTTCACGTCGTCGATATCGACAACCAACATCGAAGTCGGGGCCCCCGCCAACACGCCGGAACTCGGTGCCATTCCTTCAAGAGCGCGCACCGGGGCATCGTTTCGCTCGATCACCCCGTCCGCCCCGAGCACCTCGATGAGGACCTCTGCGATAACCGATTTTTGTTGATCCATCGCCAACGTAAGAGTTTGCAAAACGAGCGTGTTTCCATATTGATCGGCGATCACTCCCGGCAGGCCATCACTTTCACTCCACACCACACGTCGCAAGTCCCGTCGGCAGCCCATGCGGTCGCGAAACTCAACCGCCTGCTGGATCCGACGAACAAAAAAGTCGCGATCCAATACCTGCCGATGCCGGGAAATGCGGCGGGCGACAATCTGAGATTTGGAATTATAGATCGCCGTGCCGAGCAGCTTGTCGCGTCCATCCTTGAGCGAAACGAGATCACCGTCCTGCGGCTGACCAAAAGTTTTTTGAACCTCCGTGGCAAACACCCAGTCGTGACCGTGCAATATCCGCGATCGCGGACGAATAATAAGACCTGCCATAATGCTAAAAACTGGAGTTAACCGGGAATTTTGCCGGCGTGCAATGCCCGGTTAAGCGGATCAGCCCGCATTAAGCACATGCACCGTGATCTCCGGTGGACAATTGAACCGGGCAGGCACTCCGCAGCTTCCAGTGCCCGGAGACGTATACCCCTGGAGATTTCCCCGCTGCCAACGTCCGCAGATCAAGTCCCTCGATAATCCCAAAACGGGCACCACCACGGCGCGTCCGCCCGGCAGGCAGATTTGCCCTCCGTGAGTGTGGCCGGAAAGCATCAGGTCAAAATCGAACCTGGCTGCGATTTCCGCGACCTCCGGGGAGTGCGAGAGTAGAATTCGACATGCATCTCGGGATGAGGCGGCGGCCACTTTTTCGATATCATGAGTGCCGTAAAAGTGCGGGTCGTCAATCCCGCAGATCCAAAGTTGATCGTCGCCGCGCTGGATGGTCGCACACTCGTTCAAGAGAATAGGCAATCCCGCCCGCTCTAATGCGGGCACTTGTTCAATGAAATCATGATTTCCGAGCGTGCCCCATCGATCGGGTGCGAGCAGTGCTATGATTTTTTCGGTAGCCTGCACCGCAGCCCCAAAATCCGAATTGGTGAGATTTCGGAAATCTCCAGTTACGACCACAGCATCGTGCGGCGTCGAAGCCACCAATGCCTCCAACACGGGGCAAAGAGCTAGATCCAAATCCAGATGAAGATCAGTGAGCTGGAGCAGTCTGAATCCATCGAAACTTCGCGGGAGTTTTTTCAACGTCCACGATTGCTTAACGACTTGCACATCCAAAAAATTCCGATGGCCACGGGGAAACATTCCCGTCCACTTCAGGATATTTAGGACGGTAGATTTGAGAGGGATCAAGCACTCAACTTTCAGGAACCCCTCACCCTGATGCTGCATTTTCTCCCGTTGCTCGGATTGCCTCATCAACCGTTTCGAGAAACGATCTTCGCCAAGCCTCGCTGCAATCGCAGACAAGATCGGAGCTCGGTGCTTTTCTTCAGCCGTCATTCTGCGGGCGGAACCCATCGGTCCACGCTTCCTCCCAAATAAGAAATCCACGCGTGCGATCCGCTCCAAAATCAAACGTGTGTGGACCAGGCAAAATAATCTCCACATGGTCCACCACCGCGTTGTTTTTTACAATCACGTAAGAACCAGGCAAAGCGATGGACACGTCCTGAGTCCATTTCCCGTCTTTCCATGTTGGTTTGAGGATCATACCCGACACGCGAAGTCCGCCATCGCTGGCCAGTAGATAATGCGCATCAAGGTATCTCCGAAAAGCTTTGGGTAGGCCATCAAGGGAACCAATTGCAACACTGGTGGGTGCGGAGACAAGACCGTTTGGATCCGGAGAATCCAGCCGTCCGTCCTCGACGGCATCCGTGGTTACTGCGACGAAAGCTAAGTAGACTGGCCGCTCGGCAAAGATCGTTTCGCCCCGGCCATCAAACAAATACTCATCGCCATCGGTAAGTTGCAAGACCTGGGTCAAGAGTTGCCGTTGGGCACCCATTCCGTCATGCCAGAGCGAGGATTCCACCACGAAATGCACAAATGCTGCAGCCCAGGCGGCAACGACGATCGGCCTCCAAATCCGGCCGATGCGATCAAACTTCCGAACGAAAGTCAGCCCGAGAAGAATCAGCAGTGGATACGCCACGAGGAGCGTCTGTTTTCGCACCTCGGGTGCCATCGCCAGCAGTAGAATCAAAAACGTCGATGCACTCACAAACAGAATGCCAGTAATCGCTGCGCGAAAATCACCGCCGCGGAATATTGCAACGGCAGCTACCCCCATCACCACCAACAGCCCACCCGCTGCTGCCCATCGCAGCGGTTCGAAGGTGGATTGATTGACTTCAAACAAGCAAAACTGGATCTGCGCAGGTTCCACGCCGTTGGCGATCAATGCTCCGAAACCAATCAACGGTGGAATCAAAAATCCGCAGAATGCAATCAGGGCAAGCCCCAGCGCTTTCGGAAATGACAGCTGCTTTTGTAGCGCAGGACAAAAGCATACGGCCATAACACAAGCCAATCCCAGCGATGGCACGAGAAGCGTTGTCTTGATCGACGCCAGCAAAGCAACCCCCAATAACCCGCCGATTGCTGCCACGTCCCACCATTTTATCCCGTCCAGCCGGCGAACCAGCAGCCACAACGCACCAAACCAGAAGAGCAACCAAATTACATCCGGTCGAAACTCCACAGACTTCAGCGACCAGTCAGCCAGTGCAAGGCAGAGTGCCACGGTCCACCATGCAACGTCACGGTCGGCAAGCTTCTGCGCGATTCGGAAGATAAAATACAATCCGCCCAGCCCGAACGGGAACAATGCAAGCCTGGCAAAAATTACGATATTCGGATTCTCGCCTATGACCCATGCAAGCGGCGCAAACATCCACGCGAAGAGCGGGGCATGATTATCAAATCGATCGCGATACGGAAGCTCGCCCTCGATCCACCCGTAGACGATATGCAAATTCTGAGACTCGTCGATGTCGTGTTGAAATCGGAAGACCGCGACCAACCGAACCAGGATCAGAAATGCAACTAGCCACTTCGCGACAAGGACGCTGTTCCCCGGCTCACCAAGCCACTGCAAAACCCGGACGGGCGCTGACAATCGTTTGCCCATGGTCAACCACGCCGCTTCACAGGATCGCCCCCGGTGAGATCGGGATCATGATTCAATACGCTAGATTTGGAGAATCGGTGGCGCTGCCGGATGGCCGCCGTAATAAAGTGTTTCGCCCGCCCGACAGCTTCCCGCAGTCCGTCGCCCTGCGCAAGGCAGGTCGCAATGGCTGCAGAATAGGTGCATCCCGTTCCATGCGGATCAACACCCTTCACAACGGGAGTGGAATACTCAGCCTGCAGCCCACCGGGCGCAACGAGCACGTCCAACGCTACATTCCCGCGAAGATGCCCGCCCTTGAGCAGGAATGCAGTTCCATACTCCTCCACCAACCTCTCGCCCGCACGGATCATCGAATCGACATCGGAAATTTTGCACTGAGCGAGGATCGCTAATTCATCCAGATTCGGGGTCACCAGCGTGGCGATCGGAATCAAATACTTCCGATAAGCGGCCACGGCATCCCGTTTCAAAAGCAAATCGCCACTCGACGCAACCATGACCGGATCGACAACCAGTGCTGGTCGCGGACCCCTCGCCGTACGTGCTGCTAGTAACGTGTCCACGGTTCTGCGGATGATTGCCGTGGAATACAACATGCCCGTCTTCACTGCGGCGACCGGGAATGCATCGAAACTCAACCGGACTTGGTCAGCAACAATCGATGCCCGAACCGCCTGAATAGCATCCACCCGCCCGGGGATCTCCGCTACCACGCAGGTCACTGCAGTGAGTCCGTAACCACCCAGCGCGGTGATGGATTTCAGGTCGGCTTGGATTCCGGCTCCGGCAGAATTATCGGAACCGGCAATCGAAAGGACGACGACGGGTGGTTTGATCAAGCAGTAATGACGACTAGTTGCGGCGCAAGAAAAACAGGTAAGCGAGGTTCCCCAGCGCTGCCACGAGCGCAGCCACATACGTCAAAGCAGCGGCGTTCAATACGCTATTCACGCCGCTCGCCTCAGGTCCCGGCTGGATCATTCCCATCCCCTGCAAAATTACTTTCGCCCGGCGCGATGCATCAAATTCCACCGGCAATGTAATTAACTGGAACAACGCAAGGACGAGGTAACAAATAATGCCGACCGTAAGTAAGCCGCTGATCTGGAAAAGGAAACCGCCAATGATCACAAATGGCAGCATCTGTGAAGCAATCTGCGTCACCGGCACAACGGCCATGCGCCATTTAAGCGGGCCGTATGCTTTTTGATGCTGAATGGCATGCCCACACTCATGAGCCGCAATCCCCAAGGCCGCGATGGACGGCGTGTTATACACATCGGTTGAAAGACACAGTCGTTTGTGAGTGGGATCATAATGATCTCCAAGCATGTCATTGATCTCGCGGACTTCGACATCGTTAATGCCTGCCGCACGGAGGATATCTCGTGCCGCGTCCGCACCTGTCACACCCGAACTGGCGCGAACATTTTTATATTTGTTAAACGCTCCGGAAACCCGGGCTTGAGCAATAAGGCCGAGGACCAATGGAACGCCTACCAGAAGAAGCCAAAGTGTCATATGATTTTGATTTTTTGAAGGTTGATCTTGTTTAGTAAAGTGACACAAATTGCCTTAGAGTTCGTTCAACGCAAGCGAAACCGAAAAAAATCCTTTTGCTTTCAGCATTGAATCTTGGTGAGAAGCCGATAGCGATAGCTCACTGTGCAAAAAATGGATCGTATTCGCGTTCGGGCGAAATTTTTCTTCGAGGGCGACAAAAAGTTCTTTATCAAGGGCGTAACCTATGGACCCTTCGCGCCTGACGCGCAGGATGATCATTTTGGGACTCCAGAAAACGCCCGTCGCGACTTGGCGGTAATGCGTGAGACCGGCATAAACCTCGCCCGGGTATATTATGTGCCACCGGGTTGGTTCGTCGATGCCTGTGCGGATGCGGGAATCCGGTTACTCATCACCATCCCGTGGGCCGAGCACATTGAATTTCTCAAAGACCGTAAAGTCCGTAAGGAAGTCGTCCGGGCCATCCGCGACGGCGTGCGCCAGCATTCCGGGCATCCGGCCATCTTCGGATACCTCGTCGGAAATGAAATCCCGAGCACCATGGTCCGATGGATCGGAGCCCGCGAAGTCACTGAGTTTGTTGAGGAGTTGGTAAACATCGCACGCGAAGCGGATCCGAAGGCGTTGATCTCATACGCGAGCTATCCTCCCACCGAATACCTCCTTCCTCAGAACGTCGATTTTTACACATTCAATGTCTATCTCCACCGCCAAGAAGACTTCGAACGCTATCTGGCCCGCCTACAAAACCTCTCCGATGACCGACCGCTCGTCATGGGAGAATTTGGGATGGATACGATTCGCCACCCCGAAGAAGAGCAGGCGGAAATGCTGCGCTGGCACATCGAAAGCGTCGTGCGCGGCGGGCTGGCGGGCACGATCCTCTATGCATGGACCGACGAATGGTATCGCGGCGGAATGGACATCATGGATTGGGCATTTGGCCTCGTGCGCCGCGACCGCACTCCCAAACTAGCACTCGGTGTCGTCCGCGAGTTATTTGCGGGAGAGGAACCGATGACACACCGCGTGAAGCTCGATTCCTATCCGCGCGTGTCAGTGGTCGTTTGTTCCTACAATGGCGGGAAAACGCTGGAGCGGTGCCTCGAATCATTGAAAGAGGTGGATTACCCCGATTTCGAAGTCGTTCTCGTCGATGACGGATCGCAAGACAACACCCCGGAGATTGCAGCACGACATCCCTGGATCGTCAGCATCCGACAGGAAAATCTCGGCCTCAGCTACGCGCGGAATGTGGGCGGCCACGCGGCGAGCGGCGAAATCATTGCTTACACGGACTCCGATTGCATGGCAGATCCCGACTGGCTCTACTATTTAGTACAGACGCTGACCGGTGGAAATTACGCCGGGGTTGGCGGGCCCAACATTTCGCCACCAGCGGAAGATTGGATCCAAGCCTGTGTCTCTGCCGCACCGGGTGGTCCGAGCCATGTGTTACTCACTGACGTCGTGGCCGAGCATATCCCAGGCTGCAACATGGCATTTTACAAATGGGCATTCGAGAAGGTAGGCGGATTTGATCCTGAATACCGCAAGGCTGGCGATGACGTGGATTTCTGTTGGCGACTGCAACAAGAGGGGCAGGTCATTGCGTTTTCTCCTGCGGCAATTGTATGGCACTACCGCAGATTTACGCTCAAGGCATTCCGCAAACAACAAGAGGGCTACGGAGAAGCTGAATCGATGCTGCGGTTCAAGCACCTTGTGTTTTTCGGCCCGACGGGAACCGCCAAATGGAAGGGGCAGATTTACGGGGCACCACGCTTCACTTGGCTCGTCAACCGCCCGGTGATTTACCATGGAATTTTCGGCGAGGGGTTATTTCAATGTATCTACCCTACCCCGCAGTCGGAAATCGCGTCCTACTTGAGCAGTGTCGAGTGGGTTACTCTCGCCGGGTTTATTCTCGCGATTTCCATTCCCCTTCCGTCCCTGCGCATTGTTCCCTACCTCATGCTCGGAGGCACGCTTTTGGTCGCGCTCTCGTATATGATCCACGCGAAGCTGGAACCCAAGTTTGACACTATCCGTGCGCGATTGCTCGTCACGTTCCTCGCACTCAGCCAACCGCTCGTTCGCGGATGGACACGGTATTACACGTGGTTAAAATACAAGCGCACGCCGCCGGCTGTGATTGCATCTGCCGAGCCTGGCATCACACCCGCCATGATCGAAGGCGACAATTCCAATCTCCGATTTTGGAGCGAGGAAGGTAAGGGGCGGGAGGCGCTCCTGCCGCAAATTATCGAATCTCTGGAATTGGAAGGATGGAGCTATTCCTACGATACGGGCTGGAAAAACTGGGACGCTCAGGTTTACGGAAGTCTGTGGTGGGGCATACGCATGATCACGGTGACAGAATACCATGGTGGCCCCAAGGCCCTCACCAGGGTTAAGCTCTCGCTTCACACCGTGGCCACAACGCTGCTGCTAAATACAATTTTGCTGGGTATCATTGCTTACCGCCAATTCACCGGCGACTCGTGGGACTTCTGGCTACAAATCCCCTATGCGATCTTTGTGATCGTTTTGCTGACGCGTGCGCGTCGCCTCAGGCGACGTGTTGCCGCGCTTGTCGAGGCGGCCGCCAACCGCTGCGGTCTCACGCGGGTTCCATCCTAGCATTCACAATCCTGCCCGTAAGATCATGAGCGAGTCCCTGGATGATTATGACTATGACCTCCCCAAGAGGCTTATTGCAACGCGTCCCCTCGCAGAGCGTAATGCATCTCGGATGCTGGTGCTCCATCGCGAGTCGGGAAAAATCGAGCATCGCCGATTCCTGGATTTCCCATCTTTCCTGCAGTCGGGAGACCGGGTGATTTTAAATAATTCAAAGGTCTTTAAGGCGCGGCTGTATTCGGACGACGCGCGCATCGAACTGCTCTTCCTTGAGGAAATCTCGCATCGCCGATGGAAATGCATGGTTCGTCCAGGTCGGAAAATGCGGGAAGGAATGCAGTGCCAGATCGCAGGGATTGCTGCGCGCGTGGATGAGATTTTCCCCGGTGGCGAGCGATTGATTTCTTTGGCCGATGACATCGATTTTGCGGTGCATGGTCATATGCCGGTCCCGCCCTATTTTGACCGGCAGAGCGATGCCGCTGATGACACTCGATACCAGACGGTCTACGCGGGACCCAGTGGTTCGGTCGCAGCTCCAACCGCAGGGCTTCACTTTACCAATGAGGTGCTCGCACAAATCCCGCATAGTTTTGTCACGCTGCACGTGGGAGCAGGCACTTTTCAACCAGTCAAGGTTGACCGAATTGCTGACCATGTGATGCATTCCGAGCGGTACTCATTCCATGCGGAGACCGCTGATGCGATTAATGCAGCGAAGCGTCTCGTTGCAATCGGAACCACAAGCGCTCGCGTGCTGGAGTCGCTGCCACCAGGTCCGGTCACGCCACAGAGTGGATCCACAAATATTTATATTTACCCTCCATATTCCTTCCAACGGGTCCAGGTGCTTCTCACCAACTTCCACCTGCCGAAGTCAACCCTCTTGATGTTGGTGAGTGCGATGGCTGGCCGCGAACACGTGCTGGATGCTTACCGGGAAGCTATCCACGAGAACTATCGATTTTACAGCTACGGCGATTGTATGCTCATCGTGTAACGCAAGTCGACGGGCCGATACTTGCAAGAGGAGAAAAAAAAGGGCAGATCTGCAGTGATGCAAATCTGCCCAAAGGGAAGAAAGTTTAATCCGCCCGAGGCGGCTTTCGGAGTTAGCGCTTCTTTCTGAGGAGCGGCAACCCTGTCTTCTCGTTCTCGGAGACTTCGTAGCCCTCGGGCAACGCATCGAGAACGCCTTCTTTTGCTTCTCCCGCAAAGAAGTAAAGTGTGACTTCCTGACCACCACGCAGTTTTTGAAGACGGCCGTGGAGGATGTAAGGTTTTCCGGATCTTTTGCTGTTTACTGTAAATGCCATATGAATTTCTGGGTGTAGGTTATGTATGGTTTCTGCGATGCCGCGACTTGTGCGCGCGGTCTAGATGAGATTTGCTTCCTTAAGGGTAGCAAATGCTCCATTTTTTGCGATCGTCTTGAACGCCCGTGCGGTTGCCTTAACGGTCACAAATTTTTTTAATTCAGGCACCCAAACCCGCTTCTTCTTCAGGTTGGGAACGAACTCACGTGATACGACTTTCGTCACGTGCATCCCGATGCCACCTTTTTTCTTGGCTAATCCACGGCGGTGAATCCGTGATCCCATGGTGGGCTTCGCTCCTGTGATCTGACATAGTCTGGACATAAAATAACTGGTCTTAAAGTAAGAGCACGAAATATCCAAGTTTCACCAATCGCGGTCAAGCATCAAATCGTTTACACGCACGGGTGCGAGTTCTGACGAGAGAAATGATTGTCACTCATGCGCCATACCCCGCCGCTTGATTAAACGAAGGAAAAAACCTCTTGTTTTACCCCACTCCGAAAGGGGAAACTTTCATGCGATGCGAAACTCATCTCCCGCAAAACTCGGATATACAATGCCTGCTGAATGGGCTCCCCACGAAGCCACGTGGATTTCATGGCCACACCATGACGGCATAAGCTTTCCCGGATGCTTTCACCGCGTCCAACCTGCGCTGGTAAAGATGGCTATCGCCATTGCCGAATCGGAAATGCTCCGCATCAATGTCCTCGATGCCGAGCATGAAACATTCGTCCGCAAGCTCCTCGCGCGCGCTCCATCTGAGCGGATTGAATACCATCACATCCCCACGAACGAGCCATGGTGCCGGGATCACGGACCAATCTTCGTGACGCGCAAACAGGCCCCCCGACTGGCGGCGCTGGATTTCGGCTACAATGCGTGGGGATGGAAATATCCACCTTTCGATGATGATGACGCCGTGCCTGCTGCTGTAGTGGAGAAGCTCAACATCAAACGTTTTGACTACAGCCATTTCATCCTTGAAGGCGGATCGATTGACGTGAATGGATCGGGCGCGTTGCTCACGACGGAGGCGTGCCTGCTGAACCCCAACCGCAATCCGGAATTAAATCGAGCAGAGATTCAAGCGTTGCTCATGGAGTCGCTCGGGGTGAAAAAAATCATCTGGCTTGGAGCCGGCATCGAAGGCGACGACACCGATGGCCACGTCGATGACATCACCCGCTTTGTGGGAGAGAACACGGTCGTCACCGCGATCGAAGAAGATGAAAGCGATCCGAATTATTATCTGCTCGAAGAAAATTTCTCACGCTTGGAAGCGGTCGAACTGATCAAAGGCGAGCCTCTTGAGATTCTGAAGCTCCCGATGCCATCGCGAATTATCCGCAACGGGCAACGGTTGCCTGCGAGCTATGCAAATTTTTACATCGCGAATGAAGCCGTCCTGCTTCCCGTCTTTGGCGAGACTAGTGACGCATGGGCGGAGTCCGTGCTCCGCGGCGTTTTCCCTAAAAGGAAGATCGTGCCGATTGATTGCCGGGAATTAATCTGGGGGCTTGGCGCCTTCCATTGCCTCACCCAGCAGCAGCCAGCCGTGTAGTAAGGCAACCGAGTAGTTACTTCTTCCGGATCATCCAGTAAATTTCGCCA
>JBDNGG010000459.1:0-1899 GCA_041689405.1 Terrimicrobiaceae bacterium
GCCCATCGTCCGCGATCACCGGCACCGGACCGCTGGCGCGACGAGTGCCGGGAGCGTAGCGACCAAGCACTCGGCGTGCCAGCGGGTAGGTGTTCGGTGGATCGCTTGGTTCGCTTTATTTTTTTGCAGCGGCGTCGATATCAAATAGCCACTTGATGGCTCCCATGACAACCTGGAGATCCCTATCCGGTAAGCGTCCTATCATGCGCTTCAGTTCATGGTGCTGAATAGCTTGCAGACCCTGGACATTCACGTAACTCGCCTCGTACAGAAACTTCGGCTTGCCGATGGAAACTTCATACTCGCTCTCGCGGGTGGAGGTCGTAATGGGAGCGCAAACAGCAAGCGCTCGCGGCGCGGCGTCATCGCGCCGGGAAACAACCAACATTGGGCGAGTCTTGGCTGCCATACCAAGATCAACCAGATAAACTTGTCCTGGCTCAGTCGTCATACACGGCATCGAGCGCGGACTGACGGGTGGCAACGGGTAGAAGGACGTCTGAGTTGTCTTCCTTCAGGCGTAGATCAAATGGGAGTCCCTTGTGGAGGCGGATCTGATGCAGGAATATTCTGATTGCGTCGGTTGTGGTCAACCCGAGCTCATGCAGGATCAACTCGGAATCCCGCTTGAGGCGGTTGTCTACTCGAGCACGGACATATGATTCTTTGATTGGCATGCCCGAATGTAGTCTCACCGTGCTACGTCACGCAAGATATATTTTCAGCGAACGTCAGCAGTCACCGACACCTGCCCGTGGCGCGATCCGTGCCGGGAGCATAGCGACCAAGCACGGAGCGTACCACAGGTAGGTGTTCGGTGGACTGCATTGTTGGGCTATTTACATTGAATTGGCGGCACTGGCACCTATTCCTATTGCTGCGAGTCCTCCAAAGAATAAGAAGATTACGATCCAACCGGCCATGCATATCCACCCCATGACAAGCCCGGCGATCGCCATGCCCTTTCCTCCAAGCGCGCGATTCTTACTGCATGAGGAAACAGCCACATGTCCAAAGATAATGGCAAGCAATGGAGGCAAGAAAAATATTGCCCCTCCAATCACACTAAGTATACCCATAATCATCGCAGTAACAGCTAATCCTGAAGTTTTTGTTGGTTGACCTCCATACTCGTGTTGGTGATAAACGACATTGGTTGGCGGCGGAGTGTTTTCTGGTGTGTTCATTTTTATTTTTTTGTGTTGTTGTTTTCTTATTTCGCCAGCTCAGTGAGAGCAGCAAATCCTCCAAAGACAAGTAGATACAAAAGCCAGAATGCTGTTGCAACATATCCTATAGAAAGTCCGGCTACAGCCATTCCTCGTCCTCCTAACTGTCTCTTTTGTTTCATATTGTGCAGTGAAATATGGCCGAGAATTACAGCTGGCACGCTTAAGAAGAACCCGCAGCATAAAAGTCCCAAAAGTGATAAAACGAAAGCCCAGATCGCTAAAGGCTCAGTGCTAGGCTCTGGCGGAATTTCAACACCGGGGACAGATCTAACAGGTATCCAGCAATCGCACCCATCAAACCATGCCAGGGATGAGTCATATGAAAACCTGCCTAAGCGGAGTCCCTCGTTAAGCTCGGGTAAACTCATCGGGCCTTGCTTGAATCCACCGCTTGTTATGTAGTAGGTCATATATTTCTTGCCCAACGTCCGCGATCACCGATGGGTAGCCGTGGCGCGACCGATGGCAGGGAGCGATAGCGACCAAGCATCGGGCGTGACACGGGTAGCCATTCGGTGGATCGCTCTGTTAGGCTTTTTGATTTTGATTCTCTTGCTGAACGCGCTCGGAAACCCAAAGCTTAATAAGCGCCTGCCTGCTTACGCCAATCAGCTTCGACTGGAAATCAAGCTTTTGAATAATCCATTCGGGGAAATCAATATTTACA
>JBDNGG010000460.1:0-2478 GCA_041689405.1 Terrimicrobiaceae bacterium
CTTTAACCATTTCATAATATGCCAATCGGATTCGACTTAGAGAACGGAAACCCCATCTTAGTAACTGCTGGGCCAAAGGGAGCGGACGGTTTCGTATTTAACACCACTCTAGCGCGTGGCAACATCACGACCCTCGCGCAAAATCTCCTCGCCCCTGCTGCAAATCCGGGCGTCTGGTATGTCGCCACGATTGCAGGGACGTTGAGCGGAACCAACTCGGGCGCAATCGTGGTTGCAATCGGGGATTTTGTTCTCAGCAATGGCTCTTCATATATTGCCATGACAGCGGTCTTGTCGCCAGCAACAGCCGCGCAAGCAGAGGCAGGGACAGTTGTAACAACCGCACTATCTCCGGGCACAGACAAATACGCGCAAATCGGAAGACGGGACGCTCGGACTCTGCTTGCGCCTAAATTCCGCGCAAAACTCGGGACCGGAATTTCATCGGTAATCGTATGGGGTGACTCGCTCGGAAACTATATTCTTACCGACGTCCAATCGAGTCTTGCGCCGCTTTGGCAACTTTGGGAAACATTCGGGTTTCGCGGAGCGTGGTGTGGACCATCGGCAAGTAATATCCCCGGACAGGGGATCGCAGCATCAGGTGGCGCAACATCAGGCGCATCCCCTGATGATTTCACCTTATTTCCAAATGGCCTTATTGTTCGCCTCCCCGCGCCAGATGCAATAGTTACGTTCCCGACAAATATTCCGAACACTAAATGGAGCGGCAATCGCCACAAAGTAGTATATAAAATTGCAACAGGGGCCGGGACGTTCAAAACTCAAATCAAATTAGGAGCACATGCGGATTGGGTTGACGACCAGACGATTGACGCATCTGTGGGAACAAATGGAACTCTTGGGATTGTGACCGTCACGTGGACAAAAGATCCAGCCACAGAATTTCGTATCATCCAAACAGTCGGGGCTTCGCAATTAGCGGGATCGCTGTTAGAAGATACGACTGCAACAGTAGGTGTGATTAGCTCTGTGTGGGCTAACGGAGGATTGGATATGAACGGGAAGTCCAACACCATTCCTGAAGCAAATCTAGCGGTATTGCTGGGTGTTGTTGTGCCAGATTTAATCATCCAAACATTTGCGGACGCTGCTTCGCCGGGATATGCGGATCAACACACTTTGTGGCAAGCAGCGAGGTCTGCGCAGGATTGGATTACGTGTGCTCCAATTTTCGGAAGCCCGCAGGATGGTGGGTCCGGCGATGCTCGCAATGACGCAATCATTGAATTTGCGAAATCAGTCGGGCAGGAGTATTGGGATATGCGGAACTATATCCGAAACTACGCATACTCGGTAGCCAATGGATTGCAGTTTGACGCAGGACACTTGAATGCTGCCGGTAGCCAGATCATCACGCAGGAGTTTTGGAGGGCATTGGGAGTGCTTGAGACACCTATCATAAGCACAAGCCGACCAGTGAGCGCGGCCATTGTGACATCGGACCAGTTGCTTTTGCGCCGAGGAGGCAGCACAACCGCATCCGATGCCATTCGAGATTTACTGACTGCAACTCGATTTGGCTCTGCTCAAGGGGTCAGGTTCCCCGGAGGGATTGGCGCATATATTCAATCCGCAACCGACATCGGATCGGTGGGAACCGGGCCATTTTCCTATGCAGCATGGATCACGCTGCCAGCAACGCTGACTGGAATCAGGACGCTATTTTCTTTTCAGCCGTCCACGACACTCGGACAGCCCCCCATCGGAATTTATGCTTACTTCCGGGTGCAGGGTGATCTTCGCATAGACTGGACTCAGGGGACTACCAGTGATTTCATGCGGACTATAGTTACAGTTGCACAGCTATTGCCGTTCATGGGCAAAACTGTGTTATTTCAATTCCGACGGACAGCGGCAAACCGCATTATTGTTAGCATTAACGACACGGTGTTAAGAACTACCGTGACTCTCGGAGGAACTGGAGTATCTAGCGGGAGCCTAACGGTGACATCCAACTACATCGTCACTGGCTACACAGGCTCCGTATCACCCGACCCATTAGTATGCCACGCGGTTGCATTCTGGAAATCGGATGTGGACGCTACGCCGTGGTTTCGCTCCGCAGTCCCTCCGGGATCACCGACATTCTGGTATGCGCTTAACGAAAACTCTGGTCTCACGACATCCGATCTATCGGGCAACGGAAATGATTCCAACGTCGTGCTGTCTGAATGGGTTTCGCGAGATTCCGTTGGGCGCACAATTACCCCGGCAGCAACTACGGGAGCACGCACGATCAATCGACTCGCGGGCACTGTGAATTTTGCAGCAGCAGCAACGACGCTTGTAGTCACCAACTCGCTCGTCACAGCAACATCGCTGGTGCAAGTGTTTATTCGGACGAATGACGCGACCTTAAAAAGCGCAATCGCCGTTTGCGGAGCGGGGAGCTTCACGATCCATGCCAACGCAGCAGCCACAGCCGAAACCAGTGTCGGATTCCGCGTGATTCAA
>JBDNGG010000461.1:0-2799 GCA_041689405.1 Terrimicrobiaceae bacterium
ACCGCGTTTTTCCAAGATGGGGCTTTCATTCACGTGCCCGCAAATCAGGCCGTGGCCGAGCCGATTCACCTGCTCTTCGTCGCCACCGCCAAGGACGACGGCACCACCGCGCACCCGCGCAACCTGATCGTCGCCGAGGATAACAGCCAGATCACAGTCATCGAAAGCTACGTGAGCCTATGTGATACTACCTACTTCACCAACACGGTCACCACCCTTGTGGCCGGTGACAACGCGGTCGTTGAACACCTGAAGTTTCAGGATGAGAACCAGCAGTCATTTCACATCGCGACCCTCGCAACGCACTTTGGGCGCGCGAGCAACGTGGTCACCCACTCGATTGCGCTCGGTGCGAAACTTTCACGCACCAACATCTATGCCATGCTCGCCGGCGAGGGCTTGGAGTGCGTTCTTAATGGCCTCTACCTCACGCGTGGCGAGCAACTTGCCGACCACTACATGGTGGTTGACCACGCCCAGCCGCGTGGTGCTAGCCACGAGTATTTCAATGGCATTCTGGCTGACAAATCGAAGGGCGTTTTCCACGGCCGCGTCCTTGTCCGCCCCGGCGCACAAAAGACCGATGCCAAGCAGACAAACAAAAACCTGCTGCTCTCCGATGAAGCGACCGCCGACACCAAGCCGCAGCTCGAAATCTACGCCGACGACGTGAAATGCACGCACGGCGCGACCATCGGCCAGTTGAATGACGAGTCCATCTTCTACCTGCGCGCACGTGCTATTCCGTTGGAAAAGGCGCGCCGCATGTTGATCCACGCCTTCGCTGGCGAAATCATCGACCGCGTCCGCTGCGCCGCTGTGCGCGAGGAATTGGACCGGCTGGTGTGGGACCGCTTGGAACAAAACCAACAAACCGGAGTAAACCCATAATGTCCGACGACCTGACAGAGCTTTATCAGCAGCTTCTCCTCGACCATAGCAAGAGTCCGAGGAACTTCCGAGCCTTGCCCGATGCCAACCGCACCGCGCAGGGGACCAATCCCATTTGCGGGGATAGCTGCACCATTTACGCCAAGATGGAAGGCGACGTGGTGCAGGACCTGACTTTCCAAGGCTCCGGCTGCGCGATTTCCATGGCTTCCGCGTCGCTGCTTACCGAAAGCCTCAAAGGCAAGACTGAGGCCGAGGTGAAGGTGATGTTCGGCAAAGTGTCCGATATGATGACGACGGGACACGTCGACGGCGATTTGGGCAAATTGTCAGCGCTGTCCGGCGTGCACAGATTTCCGGTGCGAATCAAATGCGCCATCCTGCCGTGGCACGCGGTGGCGGCGGCAGTGGAAGGCAGAGGCGAAACCATTTCAACCGAATCCGGGAAGGAGCAACGATGAACTCAAACGAACCGATCACTCTCACCCGCGACGTGGAAGGGACCGTTGTCCCTGTCGGCACCAAAGTCATCCTCCAGAAAGGCGAGTTGGCCCGCATCACTCAGTCGCTTGGTGGCAGCTATACCATTGTCGTCAATGGAAACCTGTTCCGACTGGCCGATAAAGACGTTGATGCACTCGGCATTGAAGTCGCCGTGAAACCAGCCAGCCCGACCGGTCAGCGGCGGACGTCCGAGGAGTTGGAGCAGGAAGTTTGGAGCCAGCTCAAGACCTGCTACGACCCGGAAATTCCAGTCAATATTGTGGACCTTGGTCTTGTTTATACCTGCGAACTCACCCCCATTGCGGAGACCAGTTCATATCGGGCGGACCTGAAGATAACACTCACCGCCGCTGGCTGCGGGATGGGGCCGGCGCTTTCCTCGGATGTGCAAACCAAACTCCTGGCCCTCGATGAAATCACCGAAGCCACCTGCGATGTGGTGTTTGACCCGCCGTGGAACCAATCAATGATGTCAGACGCTGCCAAACTCGAACTTGGGATATTTTAACGATGACGATTAACTGGCCAAAGATTCGAGAAGACTTTCCTGCGTTGCAGCAGGCGGTGAACGGACATCCGCTCGTTTACCTCGACAATGCCGCCACCAGCCAGAAGCCCCGCGCCGTCATTGATGCCCTTGTTCACTATTACGAGCGCGACAACTCTAACGTGCATCGCGGCATTCATGAATTGAGCAATCGTGCCACGGCCGCGTTCGAAGCGGCGCGAACCCGTGTCGCCCGCTTCATCAATGCCCGGAGCGCCGAAGAAGTCGTCTTCACACGCGGCACTACAGAAGGGATCAATCTCGTCGCCGCCGCTTGGGGTAACAGTAATCTCAAACCCGGTGACCAGATCTTGCTCACCGAGATGGAGCACCACAGCAATATCGTGCCGTGGCAATTGCTTGCTGAGCGCACGGGTGCAGAATTGGTTTATCTGCCCGTCACTGGCGATGAGGGCTTGCTCGATCTCGACCGGCTCGACCAACTGCTCACTCCACCAGTCAAGTTGTTCGCCATGGTTCACGTCTCCAACACCCTGGGCACGGTGAACCCAGTGGCCGAGCTGTGCGCGCGCGCCCGGCAACTCGGAATAACCACGCTCATAGATGCCGCCCAGAGCGCGGGACACATGCCTCTTCATGTGCAACAAAGCGGCTGCGATTGTCTGGTCTTCTCCGGTCACAAGCTCGGCGGCCCCACAGGGATTGGCGTGCTCTACGGCCGGAGCGAGCTTCTCAACGCGATGCCTCCGTATCAAGGCGGCGGCGACATGATCCTGAGCGTCGATTTTCATCAAACCTCCTACAAGAAGGCACCGCACAGATTCGAGGCCGGCACGCCCGACATCTCCGGCGCCATCGCCATGCACGCGGCAATGGATTACCTTGATGACATTGGC
>JBDNGG010000462.1:0-22391 GCA_041689405.1 Terrimicrobiaceae bacterium
AAGCCGCGATGGCCAAAACGCGGCATCTTCCGGACTTATGAGCGCCGCCGCCTCGGCTTCGTGGCCGTGAGACCCCAGCCATTCCGAGATTACCGCTTCCGCCCACACCTCGCCCATCGCCAAATCCTTGACCCGGTCCCGCCGCCAATCCGCCATGACGCTCCACAACGCCCCGTCCCCTTCGATCCGGAGGACGAGCTCCGCCCCGCCCCCGCCCATCGAGCCCCAAAAATGGCACGAGCCGCACGGGGTTGGGATTTCTCTGAACATGCTTACCTACTGAAAGCAGCGAAGAGTCATATATTTCCTTGATACGCGTAAAAAATTATTACCTATATCGCGTAAAATTCTTTGGTATTACTTGCTAAGGAATCACTTACATTGTCCATAATATGCAGAATCTCCATGTTTACGGAAAAAGTGCTTATCCTTGAGAGTATCTGAAGGGCCAGTTGCATTGAGATTAAGCGCAAGGGCCTGGGCAGCCATTTCTGCGATGATTTCCAGTGCTTGGGCGGTTTCAATTGCTTTGCAAGCTGAGTTCGCCCAGACAAAAGGGCCGTGATTGCAAACGAGCACTGCGGGAATGTTAAGCGGGATTTTGTTGGCGAATGTTTCGACAATCACGCCACCAGTTTCCCATTCGTAATCTCCTTGGATCTCGGCATCAGTCATTGGTCGAGTGATTGGGACGTCCCCGTGAAAATAGTCCGCATGAGTAGTTCCCAGGAGCGGGATCGCTCGGGCTGCTTGAGCGAAGGCGACCGCGCTTCTGGAGTGGGTGTGGACGACAGATTGGACTCCCTCGAATTCGAGGAAAAGGCGTCGGTGCGTGGGCGTATCCGAGGACGGACGACAGACGCCATGCACGACGATACCATCAATACTAACAACCACCATGTCGGCAGCAGTGAGAGCATGATAGGGCACTCCACTGGGCTTGATTGCGAAAACTCCGGCAGCAGTGTCCAGGATGCTCAGGTTGCCGAATGTGAGGTCGACAAGCCCGGTTGCAGCCAGCGCACGGTTGGCCTCGCAACACTCTTCTCGAAGGGAAAGATAGTCTGACATAGGGTGCGTTAAGCAATCATTCCCCCGGACAAATGGTAGTAGGTTTCATTCCATTTTAGCTCCTTGAGGAAGGAGCGAAGTTCCGTGCTTCTATCAATCATAACGCATTCAATCCCAGCCATCGTGGAAAAGTCATCGAGATGTTCACTGGTCACCGTGTAGCTATAGCCCGTGTGGTGTGCGCCTCCGGCGTGAATCCATGCAGCGCAGGCAGTTTTGAAATCCGGTTGGCATTGCCATAGCGCCCGGGCAACGGGCAGATTTTTTAGTGGTTGCGGTGCCTGAATCGCCTCGACGGTATTGACTAGAAGCCGAAAGCGATTTCCGAGGTCCACGAGGGATGCATTGAGGGCCGGGCCGGACGGCGCGTCAAAAACGAGTCGCACCGGGTCTTCCTTTCCGCCGATTCCCAGAGGATGGATCTCGCAGGTTGGCTTGGTTGCCGAGATCGAT
The DNA here is from genome assembly GCA_041689405.1 of Terrimicrobiaceae bacterium. Taxonomy (GTDB): domain Bacteria; phylum Verrucomicrobiota; class Verrucomicrobiia; order Chthoniobacterales; family JAATET01; genus JBDNGG01. The sequence continues at coordinate 1,525 of JBDNGG010000462.1, forward strand.
TCGCAGACTTCGAGCATGTGGGACCCTAGCACAAGATGGTTTTCGGGCTCTAGATGATACGTGTAATCCTCCATAAACGAGGTTTTCCCCCCGAGGTCGGCAGCCATCACTTTCATTGCCCGCAGGAGGGCGGCAGTTTTCCAGTCCCCCTCGGCCCCGAATCCATATCCCTCGGCCATGAGCCGCTGCACCGCGATGCCGGGAAGCTGTCGGAGCCCCCGCAAATCCTCGAAGGTGGTGGTAAATCCGGAAAACCCACCGTCCTCAAGGAAACTGCGCAGACCAAGTTCGATGCGGGCAGCGACTTGTAGCGATTCATGCTGATCCCCTCCCCTACGGAGCGATGCGACGACTGCGTAGCGGGAATCGTATTCGTCGCACAGCGAGGCAATGTCGGAGTCGGTGGCGGCATCCACATGATCTACCAAATCGCCAATGCCGTAGCCGTTAACCGAGAATCCAAACCGCATTTCGGCGCTGACCTTGTCGCCTTCAGTGACAGCGACCTCACGCATGTTGTCGCCGAATCGTGCAAATTTCGCCCCCTGCCAATCATGCCAGGCACGCGCGGCACGCATCCACGCTCCGACCCGCGCGAGCACTTCGGGGTCCTGCCAATGCCCGACGACCACTTTCCGCCGTAGCCGCATCCGCGTATGGATGAATCCGGCCTCGCGGTCACCGTGTGCGGATTGGTTAAGATTCATGAAATCCATGTCGATCTCGCTCCATGGTAAATCCCGATTAAACTGGGTATGAAGATGCAGAAACGGCTTTTTGAGGACGCTCAGTCCGCCGATCCACATTTTCGACGGAGAAAACGTGTGCATCCAGAGGATAAGTCCGGCGCAGCGCGGGTCGTGGTTCGCGTCCAGCATGAGGCGACGCACGGAATCCGGCGTGGTGAGGATCGGTTTGAAAACGATTTCCAACGGAAGCCCCTGATCGGTGAGGCCGCGGACGATGGTTTCCGCGTTGGCGGTGACCTTGGCGAGTGTTTCGGGTCCGTAGAGGTGCTGGCTACCGGTAATAAACCAGATTTCGGCCGGGGCAGGTGATTTTTTCATAAAACGACGGGTGGTAACTGGTTGGCTATTTTTTCGAACGGACAGATTTTTGAATTCCGATCAGGTCTTTCATTACTTGAGAAAGATCCGACTCCCGGTTCACGCCGCCAAAAGCGTCGTGAATCTGACCGTATAATTGATACATCTTGTTGTAGGTGCGCCGATTGGCGGGGATCGGACGGTATTCGACGGGTTTTAGTGAGGTCATTGCCTTTTGAGCGGCGCGAAAACTCCGGTGCTCACCGGCCAGGACGGCGGCTGAGATTGCGGATCCCAGGGCGCATGCTTGGCTGGAGCCGGCGACCAGCATCGTCCGGCCGGTGACATCGGCGTAGATTTGCATGAGCATGGGGCTTTTTTCCGCGATACCGCCCGCACAGACAATGCGTTTAACAGGCACACCATACTCCTCGATCCGCTCGACAATCGCACGCGCACCGAACGCTGTTGCCTCAATGAGCGACCGGTAAATCTCCGCTCGGGACGTGTGTAATGTGGTGCCCAGAGTCATCCCCGTCAGCAGCGGATCGACAAGAATCGTTCGGTTTCCATTATTCCAGTCGAGGGATAGCAAGCCGGATGCGCCTGGGAGTTTCGACGACGCCTCCTTTTCCAGTTTGCGGAAAGTCGAAGCATCGCCATGGCAGATCGTCTCGACCCACCATTTGAAAATATCGCCGACGGCGGACTGGCCGGCCTCGATTCCATAAAACCCTGGTAAAATCGCCCCTCGGACGATTCCGCAGATCCCCGGGATATCCGCAATTTGCTTATTCGCCGCGACAACGGCGCAGTCACAGGTCGAGGTCCCGATCACTTTGACTAGAGTCCCCTCTCCGATGCCGCAGCCAATGGCACCATAATGCACATCAAATTCGCCAATCGCGATAGGGATGCCCACCTTCAAGCCGAGGCGCTGTGCCCAACGAGCGGAAAGTTTTCCCGAGGCGGTCGTGGCGTCGTATGCCGTCGAATAAAGACGCGATCGGAGATCTGCCAGTTTCGGATCCAGCATCGCGAGAAATTCCTCGTCCGGCAATCCGCCCCAGGCATCGGAATACATCGCTTTATGACCCGCGGCACAAACCCCGCGAACGACTCGCGCAGGATCCGAGACCCCGGCCAGCACCGAGGGAATCCAGTCTGCAAGCTCCACCCAGGACGCAGCGGCGTGGAAAACCTTGGGATCCACTCGCAGACAGTGCCAAATTTTGCTCCACCACCATTCTGAAGAATACGTGCCGCCGCATTTTGCCAAATACTGAGGGCGTTTTGCGGCAGCCACCTCAGTAATCCGCGCGGCCTCCCACGCGCTCGTGTGGTCTTTCCAGAGCCAGCACTGGGCGTTGAGGTTTTTTCGCCATTCCGGCAAGGTTCCGAGGGCTTGGTTTTTGGCGTCCACGGGAATCGGACTGGACCCTGTGGTATCCACTCCGATTCCAACGACCGCTTCCGCAGAAAACCCAGTGCGTTTCCCGGCTGCTGCCAAGGCCGTCCGCACGCACGCATCCAGCGCTTTTAAATAATCTCCAGGATGTTGCCTCGCGACGTGCGGGTCGGAGGAATCAAGTAGAATGCCCTCCCGTCCGCTCCGATACGGGACAATGGCAGAGCCGAACTCTACGCCGTCCCGGCATCGCACAACCAAGGCTCTGACCGAGTTAGTTCCAAAATCTATTCCGAGAGAAAATGTCATCTAAGCATCGAATCATCACTTCCCACGGCTGTAAACAGCGAGCATACTTTACAGTCCAGTGAAAAAAAATTTAGTTACGATGCGGGATGTTGCAGCTGCGGCAGGTGTTTCGAAGAATGCGGTTTCGCTGGCGCTCCGCAACGACCCGCAGATCCCCTTATTGACCCGCCGTCGGATCGAGGCGGCGGCAGCACGGGTGGGGTATCGCCGCAATCCAGTTGTGAGTGAACTCATGTCGCAATTACGCCGGTCCGGGCAGCCCGGCTATCAATCGACGCTGGCACTATTGAATGCGTCTTCGAATCCCGATGCATTCTCCAACCACCCTACGATTCCGGTTTATGTTGCCGGGTGTCGCGCCCGGGCGGAGGCGCTGGGATACGCATTGGATGTGTTCTGGCTTGAAGATCCGACGATGCCAGTCGGGCGCCTGCGAGACATCTTTTTGAGCCGCGGCATTCGGGGTGCGGTGCTTGTCGGATTGATGGATCAAAACGCGGTTCCTGACGCACTGCGTCCGATGCTTGACGAGTTTCCTTTGGTCGTGACGGGGGTGCGAACTCGCTCCCCTGCCCTGCATTTCGCATGTGTGGATCACCACATCGTGGCGCTCCGTGCGATCCAACGCGCCGTGGAACTTGGCTATCAGCGCCCAGGCCTTGCAATCGACCCCACGATTGATCGTCTGGTTGAGGGCCGATTTACTTCCGGATTTTTATTGGGGCAGCAACAGCTCCCGCCCCGCCAACGGGTTCCCGTGCATGCCCTCGCCACCAACACACCCTGCGCTCAGGAGCGCTTTCTTTCATGGGTAAAAAGAAAGCGTCCGGATGCCATCCTGTGTCTGTATAATTCTGTCACCCGCTGGCTGGAATCAGCTGGGATCCGCGTCCCTGCCGACGTCGGGTTTGTCCAGCTGGAGTGGCGCTCCGCCTCGCCGGAGATTGCGGGAATGAATCAGCATAACGATGAATGCGGCGCGGCAGCCATTGATATGTTGGTCTCTCTATTACAGATGAACGAGACATCCGTCCCTGCCTTTCCCAAGGCAACCCTGATCGGCCCCACTTGGGTGGACGGCCCGTCTTTGCCGCGGCGGGGAGCGGATTAAGCTGGCGATGGGAGAGAAGCGCCCGCGGCTTTCGGTCGGGCTACCGCCGCCCCAAACAGGGATGGGATGGAGGTCTTTTGCCGTCCGAATTTCTCCAAAATCGACGGGAGGTGAATTTGGACCGCAAGCGATCTCGGAAATCCGGAGACTCTGAGGTAGACGGCCATTGCAGCGAAGGCACCTCGACGCAATTGCTCTTCCTGCGCCTTGTATTTCTTCATTTTACATGTTGATTTCAGCGTATGACTGTCCAACAACTATCCGATCAGAAACCGTTCATCACCGCCGATGGTTCGTCCATTCGGAGCATTCTCGATCGCACGAATGCACCGGTAGAAAAACAGAGTCTTGCGGAAGCGAGCCTGTCCGCAGGTGGTGCCACCACAAGGCATTACCATCGTGTGTGCGAGGAGATCTATTTCCTACTCGAAGGCAGCGCTGTCATGGATGTGGATGGCGTTTCACGTGAAGTTGGCCCTGGCGATGCAATCCTTATTCCATCTGGAGCATGGCATCAAATCACCGCGGAAACCGACCTGCGTTTCCTCTGTTGCTGCGCCCCGCCATACTCGCATGACGACACTTTCTTCGCATGAAGCGCAGCGTTGCGGTTAGCAAAAGTTTGGGAGCATGACGGAAGGGCTCATCGCCATGGCATCGGGAACCCTTGTGATCCCGGGGAATTGCAAATCCGCCAGCGGACGCGATCGAGGCAATTTTTTGGTTTCGTATCAAAAGTAAAACCGAATGCCTCTTGAATTCGTTTCACTATTAGGACATCTAATGATGCGCGGTTTATGAACACCTCTTCCCTCTCTGTTAAACGGACATCCAATCCCTTGGTTGTCTGGCTATTTTCTTCCATCGGCAAAAAGACAATGGTGGCCGTTACGGGCATCCTGTTGGTGTTGTTCGTGATCGGACATCTTGTTGGTAACCTCACATTCTTTGTAGGGCCTGACGTGATCAATGCTTATGCGAAAAGCCTCCATGACTTGGGACCAATCTTGTGGGTGATCCGACTGGGGCTTTTGGCGGTCGTTGGGCTACACATTTATTTCACGATGCTCTTGTGGAAAGAAAATCGCACGGCGCGCCCGAGCAAGTATAAATACAAGACGCATGTCCAATCGACAATATTTTCGAGGACGATGCGGCTATCGGGTATCGTAATTTTGGCATTTGTGGTTTTTCATTTGGCGCATTTCACGCTCCGTGTGGTTGACCCGGCTTACAGTCAGATGCGCACCATGTTGGGTGACCATGAAGTGTTGGATGTTTACCGAATGATTGTGGCGGGATTCAGTGTCTGGTGGGTGAGTGTCTTCTATGTCATATCGCTCGGTTTGGTTGCATTTCACCTCAGTCACGGGATATCCAGTCTATTCCAGACGCTGGGACTTTCCAACAGGCGCCTGCGTCCGACCATTGAACTTGGAGGCAAGGTGCTCGCGTGGGCGCTTTTTATTGGCTTTTCCTCCATCCCGATTTCCATCCTCATCTTCGGCCTTGGAAAGGAGGCCCTGAAATAACATGATCCTCGACGCCAAAATCCCCGCCGGTCCCCTCGACAAAAAGTGGACCACTTTTAAAAATAACACCAAACTCATCAGTCCAGGTAACAAGCGGAAGTTTGAGATTATCATTGTCGGTAGTGGCCTCGCGGGCGCATCTGCAGCCGCAACGCTTGGTGAGCAGGGCTACAATATCAAATGCTTTTGCTATCAGGATAGCCCACGTCGGGCGCATTCCATTGCGGCTCAGGGTGGCATCAATGCAGCCAAAAATTACCAGAACGACGGCGACAGTGTTTACCGCCTGTTTTACGATACCATCAAAGGTGGTGATTTTCGTTCACGGGAGGCAAATGTTCACCGTTTGGCGGAAGTCAGCGCCGATATCATCGACCAATGTGTGGCACAGGGCGTGCCATTCGCCCGGGAATATGGTGGGCTTTTGGCCAATCGTTCTTTTGGTGGAGCGCAAGTATCGAGGACGTTTTATGCCCGGGGCCAGACGGGGCAGCAATTACTGTTGGGTGCGTATCAGGGGCTGAGTGCTCAAATCGCAGCCGGCCAGGTAAAGATGTTTCCGCGCACGGAAATGTTGGATGTCGTCCTGGTGGATGGTCATGCCAAGGGCATCGTGGTCAGGGACATGGTGACGGGCGAGATTTCGTCTCATGCGGGCGACGCGGTGCTTATGTGCACCGGCGGATACGGCAATGCGTTTTACCTTTCGACGAATGCCCGGGGATGCAACGTCACGGCAACCTATCGCGCTCACAAGCGGGGGGCTTTGTTTGCCAACCCCTGCTTTACGCAGATCCACCCGACCTGTATCCCGGTCGCCGGCGAATATCAATCCAAGCTCACGCTCATGTCGGAATCTCTGCGCAATGACGGGCGGGTGTGGGTGCCGATCCATGAGGAAGACGCAAAGAAAAATCCAGGCGAGATCGCAGAGGCAGACCGGGACTACTTTTTGGAACGGAAATACCCAAGCTATGGCAACCTTGCGCCGCGGGACATTTCTTCCCGAAGTGCAAAGGAGGCCTGTGATGAAGGACGTGGCGTCGGAGCAAGCGGATTGGGAGTTTATCTCGATTTCGCAGACGCGATCAAACGACTTGGGCAACACACCATTGAGGAACGCTACGGCAATTTGTTCGAGATGTATGAAAACATCACCGGCGAAAATGCATACGAGCGGCCGATGCGAATCTACCCGGCCGTGCATTACACCATGGGCGGGTTGTGGGTGGATTACAACCTGATGAGCAATATCCCGGGACTCCATGTCCTCGGCGAGGCGAATTTTTCCGATCATGGAGCCAACCGGCTGGGCGCCAGTGCGCTCATGCAGGGGCTGGCGGATGGATACTTCGTGATTCCCTATACCTTGGGGGAATACCTCTCGACCCAATTCGGAAAGCCGTTGGACCGCAATCACCCTGCATTTGCTGCCGCGGTGGCCGAGACGAAACAACGGACGCAGGCGCTGCTGGATATCCAAGGGACGCGCAGTGTGGATTCCTTTCATCGCGAGCTGGGGCTGATTTTGTGGGACAAGTGCGGCATGGCTCGAAACAAGGAAGGGCTCGATTGGGCGCTTCAGCGGATTCCGGAATTGCGGGAGGAATTCTGGAAGACTGTTCGCGTCCCCGGATCTGGAGCGAACATCAACGAATCGCTTGAGAAGGCGGGACGCGTGGCCGATTTCCTTGAGTTCGGCGAGCTCATGTGCATGGATGCGCTGGAACGTGAGGAGTCGTGCGGGGGCCACTTCCGCACCGAATACCAGACTCCCGAGGGCGAAGCGCTCCGCAACGACGACGACTACATGTATGTCTCGGCATGGAAACACGAAGGTAACGGAACGCTCGCGTCGATCGTCAAGGAACAGCTCCATTACGAGACAGTAAAACCATCGACAAGAAGCTACAAATAGAGAACGGAATCGAAATTCTATCCTCAATCAACTATCTACTATTCTCCATCCATGAATTTCCAACTCAAAGTCTGGCGCCAAGATAATCGTAAATCGGCGGGGAAACTCGTCGATTATAATGCCAAAAATATCCCGCCTCAGGCGTCGTTCTTGGAGATGCTCGACATCGTTAATGAAGACCTTACGCAAACAGGCGGTGAACCCATCAAGTTCGATCACGACTGTCGTGAAGGTATCTGTGGCATGTGCAGTCTCACAGTGAATGGCGTCCCGCACGGCCCGGGAGTTGGGACGACGTGCCAGCTTTACATGCGGAAGTTTAAGGATGGGGATACGATTTATGTCGAGCCGTTCCGCTCGGGAACGTTTCCTGTTTTAAAGGACCTTGCGGTGGATCGTGGTGCCTTTGACCGAATCATCGCGTCCGGAGGATTCATTTCTGAGCGCAGTGGGTCGGCACCAGACGCAAACGCGGTAGCCATTTCCAAACCTATTGCCGACGAGGCGATGGATGCCGCTGCATGCATTGGCTGCGGTGCCTGCGTGGCTGCGTGCCCGAACAGCTCGGCCATGTTATTTGTCAGCGCCAAGGTCACGCACCTTGCATTGCTGCCTCAGGGGAAACCCGAGAAAGATCGGCGAGCCCGCAATATGGTGCGGCAGATGGATACGGAAGGATTTGGAAATTGCTCCAATTATTACGAGTGCGAAGCGGTCTGCCCGGCTCGTATCCCAGCTTCATTCATCGCTAAAATGAACCGTGATTTCACCATTGCCTCTGCGAAGTCTGCTGTGGGCGTGATAGCATAGTCTGCTTGCGCGCACGCAGGCGGCGTATAAACTCGCCAAATGAACCCCAGATCACTTTTAACGATCACTGCCGTTGCCCTCGCGGGTCAGGCCCTCGCTGAAGCATCCGTAAGCACGCGGGATGTGAGCTACGCTGCGGGGAGCGTAACTGCAAAGGGATTTTTGGCCAGACCTGACGACTCGGGCACCCACCCCGGTGTATTGGTTGTGCACGAATGGTGGGGATTGAGTGATTACGCAAAACAACGGGCTACCATGCTCGCCGAAATGGGATATGTCGCTCTCGCTGTTGACATGTATGGCGATGGCAAAACTGCCGATCACCCAACAGACGCGACGGCGTTCATGAAGTCCATCACGGAGAATATGCCGGAAGGACGGGCGCGGTTTGAGGCCGCTCTCAAATTCCTCAGCGAACAACCGGGAGTGGATCCAAGCAAAATCGCCGCTATTGGATACTGCTTCGGCGGAGGCATCGTGCTCCAAATGGCTGCGGAGAGTGTCCCTGGGCTCATCGGCGTCGCAAGTTTTCATGGTGGGCTAACGGCTCAAATTCCCGAAGGAGTGACGCCACAAGCCTCCATGTTGGTGCTTCATGGGGAAGCCGATGCGATGATTCCCATGACCGCCGTGGAGGATTTTAAAACGCGGATGACGGAAGCCGGTGTCGTCCATCGTGTCATTACATATCCTAATGCAAAACACAGCTTTACAAATCCCACAGCCGGTAAAACCGCTGAAAAATTTGACCTAACGGTGGGTTATGATCGCGACGCCGATGAAGCATCCTGGGCAGAGTTGACAGAGTTTCTTCGTCAGCTTTTCGGCCAAGAGGGCTGACTGCATGGCTCCTCGTGCCTGGAAAAACTCATTCGGAATTAACTCCAATCAGCCGATGCCTGAGCGTCTGGAGCCATTGCCTCCGATTCACGGTGACCCGCACACCCATGGGCAACAACTCGCCATGGGTATATGTTAGGCGCCAGGCAAAGATAGATTGCGGGAAATTTTCTTCGCTGATCGGGCCGGAGTTGGGACGGACTTCGCCGAATCTCCAGTCGCTGATTACGATGTGATCACCTCGCTTTTCGACGCCGTAGTATCCGTTCGAAAACCAAATCAGCCGCTGGACTGCACGCGTGTCCGCAATCCCTTCCAAGAGCGCGTCATTTCGGGGAATGAAATCAAATTCCACCGGTCTCCGCCGATCCAGCAAAGACCAATATCCGATCCAGCAGCCGTCATCGGTGGCAGCCAAACTCCGCCAAAGTAGCGTATTAAATGGGGTAGGTGCAGTCATGCGGCGGTTATAAGAGATTCCCTGTTCACGCATGGATGCCGCAAAATGAGCGTCCGCCGTGGCCTTTGCGCCGAAACTCCAGATGACATACAGCGTGCTGATTGCCAGTCCTGCGCTATTCCAGAATTGCCGCCGCGCGAGATTCCTCCGGCAAAAGCCCGCGGCGATCAAGCCTGCTAGAAGCGGCAGGGTGAAGAGCGGGTCGATGATAAACAAATTATTGAACCCGACCCGCCGATCACTGAACGGCTCAAATATCATCGTCCCATAAACGGTGAATACATCAATGAGCACATGCGTGAAAAAGATTGCAAATGTCGTCCAAGCCGCCCTCACCACAGAAACATCTCCGCGCTGGATTCTGGAAATCAGCCATCCAATAAGCGGTGATGCAACCACCATAAATACCAACGAATGTGAAATCCCGCGGTGCCATTCCAATCGCTGGATCGAACCGAGCCATGGATGCACCAGCACGTCCAAATCGGGCAAGGTGCCAAGCCCGACACCCCACAGGATCGCCTTATTTCCAAGGCGCTTCCCGCCCATGCCCAATTCAGCGACCGCCGCCCCGAGAGCAGCTTGTGTGATCGAATCCATAATCGAAACAGATAATGATACGCGGGTGCCCATCAAGCGCCAATGATATCTGCGATACCCAGTTAATTTGGACTCCCGTTTACATAAAGCTGACAACGGGATCGGATATGCATATACCTGCCGTTAAATACATTTGGAACATCTATGAAAAAACCCCTCCACATCGGCATGATCGGCTACAAATTCATGGGCAAGGCTCACTCGAATGCGTGGCGTCAGGCTCCCTATTTCTTTGACCTGCCCGCGCGTCCGGTGCTCAAGACGCTGTGTGGCCGCGATGGACCTGCCGTCGCGGAGGCCGCAGGAAACCTGGGCTGGGAACAAACCTCCACGGATTGGCGGGAGGTCGTCGCTGATCCGGAAATTGATGTGGTGGATATCGTGACAGGCAATGATACCCATGCAGAAATTGCCATTGCCGCGTTGCGCGCAGGCAAAGCCGTGTTGTGCGAAAAGCCGCTGGCTATGGATGCCGCTCAGGCCCGCGAAATGCGTGACGTGGCCGAAGAAACCGGGAATGTCCAGATGGTGTGTCATAATTATCGACGCATCCCGGCAATCGTCCTCGCCAAACAAATGATAGACCGCGGTCAGCTCGGTGAGATTTTCCATTACCGCGCCCGTTATTTGCAGGATTGGATCGTGGATCCCAACTTCCCGCTCGTCTGGCGCCTTCAGGGGAAACTTGCCGGCAGCGGTGCGCATGGTGACATCAATGCCCACATCATTGACCTCGGCCGTTATCTTGTCGGTGAGATTTCCGAAGTCAGCGCGCTCATGGAGACGTTCATCAAACAGCGCCCGCTCTCAGGATCATCCGACGGACTCCGCGCCGAGGCCACGCCGGAAATGGGCGAGGTCACCGTGGATGATGCTGTGCTCACCATCGGTCGCTTTGCCTCCGGTGCCGTAATGAATCTGGAAGCAACCCGGTTTGCTCTTGGACGGAAAAACGGAATCCAGTTGGAGATCAATGGCTCGCAGGGATCACTTGCGTTTGATTTCGAAGATATGAACCGGCTGAAATTTTATGACAACACCGATCCCGAGGGGCAGCGTGGATTCCGCGATATCCTGGTGACAGAATCCTGTCATGATTATGCCGGAGCGTGGTGGCCGCCGGGCCATATCATTGGATACGAGCACACGTTTACCCATACCATCGCTGACTTTATTCGCGCCGTGTGCGACGGAAAATCGGTTCAGCCCACGTTCGAAGACGGCTACCGGAATCAGGTAGTGCTGGATGCAATTTCCGATTCCAGCCGTGAGCGTCGCTGGATTGAAGTCGAATTTTAAACCCCTAAAACCAAACTATTATGTCTAGACCCGTCACACTTTTCACCGGCCAATGGGCCGATCTCCCGCTGGCAACACTTGCTGAGAAAGCAAACTCATTTGGCTACGACGGCCTGGAGCTCGCCTGCTGGGGCGACCACCTTGATGTGAGCCGCGCTGCAGACGATGCCGCGTATTGCGCGGAGATCCATGAGACCCTCGCAAGTCATGGCCTCAAAACCTGGGCAATTTCAAATCACCTCGTCGGCCAAGCAGTCTGCGATCCTATTGGCGTTCGCCATAAAGCCATTCTCCCACCCCATGTGTGGGGTGATGGCGTGCCTGAAGACGTTCAAAAGCGCGCGGCAGATGAGATGATACGCACCGCGCATGCAGCGAAAAACCTGGGTGTTCCGGTAGTCAATGGATTCACGGGATCAAAAATTTGGCCGTTGCTTTATAGTTTCCCGCCGGTGAGTGCAGGCGAGATCGAAGATGGATTTGCCGATTTTGCCGATCGCTGGAATCCGATTTTTGATGAGTTTTCCAAGTGCGGTGTGAAGTTCGCATTGGAAGTGCATCCGACGGAGATTGCATTTGACTCAGCGAGTGCTCAACGCGCCGTGGATGCCGTCGGTGGTCGTCCTGAGTTTGGGTTCAACTACGACCCGTCTCACCTCGGATATCAGGGTGTTGATTACGTCGGGTTCATCCAAAAATTTCGCGAGCGTATTTACCACGTCCATATGAAGGATGTTTTTTGGTCGCAAGTGCCGACGGAAGCGGGTGTGTTCGGTGGTCACACCGAATTTGGCGATGTCCGGCGCTACTGGGATTTCCGTTCGCTGGGACGTGGATGCATTGATTTTGAAGAAATCATTCGCCACTTGAACCGGATTGGATACCAAGGACCGCTCTCGGTCGAGTGGGAGGACAGCGGGATGGACCGTGAACACGGCGCGGCAGAGGCTGCGGCATTTGTGCGTGCGGTGGATTTTCCACCGAGCGGCAGGGCATTTGATGCAGCCTTTGAGAAATAGCGGACTTCGACGATTATTGTAATTTCTATCTCTTGAGTTGGGGGATATTCCCGAGCTGCATCGCTTAGGAAGGGGCACATGAGGGGGGCTATGACATAACGAGATCAAGGAGCTACAGATATCGGATTTTGTATTTGATCCTGAACCGCCCCCTTTTTTTCCGATTCTATCCAGACCATATTTTTGAACTATCAACATTCAACTTTCGAGTATTCACGCCATGCCATCAATGAATCAGCCAAGCAAAGACGATGTTGAAAAACTGAGTCATGGCCTGCCGACGCGTGGAAAAATCGGGAACCGGTCGATCGGTCATCGGCTCAATCAGAAGGAACGTATTCTTTTTGAAGCCGCCAAGCGCCAAGGATTTCTCAAAATCCCGGCGAGTGGTGCTCGCAAGAATCTAGAAAATATTTACCGGCTTTGGTGCGAGGCATCAAATCGCCCCTGCCTGATCAAATCCCCCTCATCGCTGTGAATTCACCTGCCTCGGAAGGATAAAAAGATCAACCGGAATAATGGGTCGAGGTTAAGGTATCAGGCATGATTTCTCGACTACTCGATTTTCCTCTGCCATTCGTCCCGCTCGTTTGGACGTTTGATTCTCTTCCGTACCCGGCGGGCAGGTAATCTGCATCCAGCCCATTGCCATGGACAAATTCGGCGCCGTGGACCCGAAATCCGGCCCGCTCTGCCGCTTCTCCCAAAAGCCGAACAAATGTCTTCCGGTCCTCATCGTCCTTCACAATCGCCTCCCGCCATTCTCCCCTTTTTGGATCTCTTATTTGAGACGGCGAAATTTCGCCTCGTCCCATTTTCGCCTTTAAACGTCTTCGAATGATAATTCCAAGGCCATTGATGCAAAAATATCCTTACTGCCCCGCATTTTCCAAACCTCAGGAGTCGGCCGGGAACCAAGTCAGCGGAGTCGAAATCTCTAAATAGGCACCGGCGTAAGCGGATTCCTTGAATTCACCGACCGGAAAAATCCGGAGCGCCCGCAGATCGAATGCCATATCGAAATGTCTACCAGAGACCATGCGCAGTGCGGCGGTGCCGTCCGGTGTGGTTCCGGTGAAGACAAGAATCTCGGTGCGTCCGCCTGTGTTCATCGGTAGGACAAACGTGCGTGAGCGTCCGTCGGAAAGGGAGATCGTCGTGCGCATTTTGTATTCTGCAAGGAACGAATGGGCGTGCTGCTGGGAGTAAATGAGACGAATGCCGCCGGGAAGTTCCGCCTCGCAGGTCTGCCAAGGTTTTCCGCCAGGCTTCAGCAGTTCGAAAATTCCCCTGTCGCTGACCAGCCACTCGGCGACCACCGTTTCCACCTCAGCATGGTTTTCCATATTAGAGTTTCCGTTGGTGCCACCGGTGGCATCTAAAAAACGCAGACTTGTCCCGTCGAACGCCCAATCCGTTCCGGCCGATGCAATCCGCTGCCTGCCGTCCCCGCAGGAAAAGTCTATACGCACCGTATCGCGGCCGTCTGTGCGGAGGTTTCTGACATAACGGATGGGGCCAACGCTCCACGGTTTTCCCTCCGTACGGAGAATTCCCTGGCTTTCAAAAATCGCACACAGGGCTCCGGCTCCCTCACGGATGCGTTTGGCAACCCGCTCATCCACCGGCCAGCGCAGTGTTGCCGGGAGTGACGCAGGGAGATGCGGTGCGACGGCTTCACGGAAATTTGTGAAGGTCTCGGTGTCACCGCTGGAACCTCCCCCGGTCCACTTCCATCCGCCCGGCGTCTCTTGGAAATCCGCGGTAATCGAAAAATATCCCGGAGCCGATTTGAAAAACCTCAGGCCGATCTTCCTAGCCGCCCCGTCGGACTCAAGATCGATCGCCTCCAGAGCAAATTTTTCCTGATTCGGGAGAAGACTCGAAAGCCCGTCGGCGATCTTATTTCCCTCATCGCGGATTTCGTTCATCGCGCCCTTATCAAGCGGCAGCGTCCGCGTACGGAAATCCCAATCCAAAGCCGCCCCGCCGGCGAGACTCGCCAGGAACATGACAGCGAGACCGAAGAGCACACATGCCGGCACCGCGAGGAGGCGCGCGATGCCGGCAACCCACCTCCGCCGCCAGAAAGAGAGGATCCCTCGGGCTAGTAGGGCCAGGATGAGACAGGAAAAAATCAGCTTTGCGGCTGCGCCGGTCGCGGGTGATTCCAGCCATGAGGATACGAATGACAGGGCCGCGGATAGTCCCAATATCGCGAGAACTAGAAAAACCTCCACCAGACCGAACAGCCAAGGACGAGAGGGTGGTCCATGCATCTTTAGATTTTTCATTAATCAGAGTCGATCGCTAGTTCATTATCTGCATCTTCAATCGACGAGAAGCAGTCGGCGAGGCGGGTGATGAGAGACTGAAACCAGGTTTGGTTCGAGAGATTGGAGGATCGGCCAGACTTCTTTTGAAAGAGTTCAGTTTGGAAGACGACGTGCATGTCAGATAACGAGGTCTATACTCGGCGTGCGCAGACTTTAGGAGATCAAATTTCGAATTTTGCGGCTCACCCTGCGGGCTTTCTATCGTAAGTCTGTCCCGGCTGTACCTCGGCTCTGTCAAAACACCTCATGGCGTCACGGCTTTCAAAAGTCGGACAGTGCGGGACCGCCATCCCTACCAGCAATTTGGAACTCCTACGGCGGAAGCATCTATCGGCTCACGTTTTCACTCGATCTGCACGAGTGTTCCGACAGGCAGGGTGGCAAAAAGATTTTGCCGACTCTGACGGTAGTCAAATACAACCGCTCGACGCGGGATAGCCCGGAAAGCGCCCGGTGTGGAAGCCGAAGTCGGGGAGTGGAGGTGCAGGTATCATCGGCTGTGCGGGGAGCATTGTCATTCCACTACCTGGCTCGAACGACGGATCCACGTTCAGCATGGCGAGCGATCGGTATCAGCCATACACGTCTGCAGCGCAGCGAAAAGCCCACTGCACAGGACCGCCCGTGCTGGTAAAGCCCCGAAATCGAGAGTAGGAATGCGAGGGACTCTGCATGATAATTCGACCCCTGATCCTCTATGCATCACGAGAGCCGCCCGGAATCAAGCTTCGTTGGCCTAGCCCACCAGTGCTGAGATCTTGAGGTCTGTGCCCACCGTCTCGTAGCGCACCTCTTTGAGTGCGATGGCTTCATCATTCGCGGCGACGCCTACGCCTCCCACCGCAGGCACCGGTCCGCCGATTAGAACTGGCGCCACATAGAACTCGACCCGTTGGACAAGCCCGCTGTCGAATGCCTCACCCAGCGTGCGTCCCCCGCCCTCAATCAGCACCGATGTGATGTCACGGCGGCCGAGTTCTTCGAGCACATCGTGGAGTCGAGGATGACGACAAACGAGCGTTTTGTCACGATGCCGGTCGGTGAACAAATGCAATGTCGGCGGTAGATCTCCGGAGGGAGACCAGACGACCCGCCAGGGCTGACGGGCACCACGAATCCCACGCACCGTAAGCCGAGGGTTATCGTCCCGCGCGGTTTGACCGCCCACGAGCACGGCGTCCACGGTGGCCCGGCGGGCCATCGTATCGCGACGGGCGGCGATTGATGTGATCCATCGCCCGGAAGGATGCGAGCTGATTCGGCCATCGAGCGACATGCCACATTTGGCAATTACAAATGGAAGCCGGGTGCAAATCCAATGGTTCCATGCTTCGTTGATCGCGCTGCACTCGCTTGCGAGAACCCCGCTTGTGACCGCAATCCCTGCCACTGTGAGGATCGATTGGGCCCTGCCGGCATGGGCAGGATTGGGATCCGTTGCACCGTAAATCACACGGGCAAATCGATGCTCGATAATTGCCGACGTGCAGGGAGGTGTGCGGCCGGTGGTGCTACATGGCTCCATCGTGATGTAAATCGAGCTTCCCGCTGCGTCCGCCGATTGCGGGAGCGCGCGCAGTGCTTCGATCTCCGCATGAGGTTGCCCAGCCGCTCGATGGAATCCGGCGGCGATGATTTTTCCTTTGGACACGATGACAGCGCCGACTGCCGGATTCGGGCTGCTTTGTCCAATACCCTTGCGGGCTTCGTCCAGCGCAGCAGCCATGAACATTGCATCAGATATGGAATCGGGTATCACTGGGTGCAATTACTTCCCGAATGCGCCTATCCCTCCAGCAGAAAGAACAATTTTTTTACGAATTATCGAGTGGGCTGTTGGCAGGGCAGCCGTTTCGCGAGGTTTTGGAGCGCAGTAGCAAGAGACGGTCACGGGCAAAAAGCCAGGTCGCGCGTGCAATCTTGGCTGCCAACGGCACCGGCGACGGATCCGCCGCTGCTGCGTTCGAGGCCGTTCCTGAGGTGATCGATGCTTTGGATCTCTCGATGGTTCAAGCGGGCGAGGCCAGTGGCCGGCTGGACGCCGTATGCAAATCTCTCTCCGAGTATTACGGTCTCCTTGCCAAAGCGAAACGGGCGATGCTCAGTCAGATCGCCTACCCGGTATTTCTTTTGCACTTTGGAATCCTCGTGCTTTCCGCGCCGACGGCGTTCTCCGACGGGGTTGACGTTTACCTGCGCGAAGTAGGCACCGCACTCGGCATCCTGTATGCGGTGGCAGCAATCTTGGGAACTGGTGTTTTTCTTGTCCTGCGTGCGCTGAAAACATCGGCTTGGTTGGAGCGGATCATTCGCTTCGTGCCGCTGCTTGGCGGCATCCGTCAAGCGTTGGTAGGCACCCGGTTTTCGATGGTGCTGTCGATGCAAATCAATGCGGGCGCGGGCATTTTGGCTGGATTTCAACGGGCTGGCGATGCCAGTGGAAGTGCACTTTTTCGCGTGGGGGCGGGGCGGGTGATTGCGATGGTCCGATCCGGAGAGCCGCTGCCGATTGCGGTAACAGAGGCGGGGTGTTTTCCAGAAGAAATTCAAGAGGCAGTACAAACAGCGGAGGCTAATGGGCGGCTCGACGCGGAGATGGTTCGCGTGGCGGCGGTATTCCAAGAGCGCTTCACGTCGCGGTTGGACGCACTTGCGGCATGGTTTCCCCGGATCATTTACATCGCGGTGGTCATTTTTGTGGCATTTAAGATCATTGAGGTTGCGAAGGGATACTTCGCAACCGTCGAGCAGTTGCTCCAATAGTCAAAAATAGTGCTTTTCTTGGCAATTCATCATTGACCACACAACATCTTGAGGTAAATTCCGTGCATCGATGCGCTGTCCCAAATGTGACTCACTCGAAGACAAGGTAGTAGACTCTCGGCTTTCCCGAGATGGCTCCTCTATCCGTCGGCGGCGCGAATGCCTGAGTTGCGACGCCCGCTACACGACTTACGAAGAGATCGAGCGCATGCAATTGCGTGTGACCAAACGGGATGGGCGCCATGAGCCATTTGATCGTCAAAAGGTGATGTCGAGCTTCTTGAAGGCATGTGAGAAACGCCCGATCAGCATAGAGCAAATTGACGAGGCGGTTCAGTTGATGATCACCGATTTTGAGGCGGCTAGTGAGCGTGAGGTCACGACTCGACTTGTTGGGCAACGGGTGATGGAGTCGTTGCGATCAATAGATGCCATCGCATATGTGCGCTTCGCATCGGTCTATCGCGAGTTTCAGGAGATTGGCGACTTCCTGGAAGAAATCGAATCTTTCGAACGCCGTGCTCAGCCGGGCCCGGCACAGGCGGAATTATTTCAAGCATGATTGCATTTCGCGACAATCTGCCATTGATCCGGTTCGAGGACGGGCGTGTGGTGCACTTTGAGCGGCAATGGTTGGCGCGGGCTGTGGTGGATGCTGCCAACCGCGCGGGCTACACCAAGTGGTGGTTGGCCGATCACGTAATCGAAAGTGTGGCCAGCTACCTAAAGCACGATTGTAAGGATAACGTCCTTGCGGTGGAGAACCTTTGCCAAGCCGTCGAGTCGGTGCTCAAGGTCATCGGATATGAAGACGTGGCCACGCACTTTGAATCCCCTCACCCGCCTGTGCGTCTGTCGCTCATGACGCTCGCCCGGCACGCTGGCACCGGATACGAATTGGCATTTTTTGCGTTGCTTCGGCGTGGCCTGCGAGAGGTCCTCGAAGATTCTCCTGGGCGCCTCGAACTTACGGATCTCCGGCTCTGCGTGCGGGAGCTGCGAGCGGCGAAGGTGTGGCGGATGGACTGCTCACAACTCCTCGCGGAAATCATCCGGTTTGTGCATGAGGAACTGGATGCATGTGGAGCCAACCACATGGAGGTGCAGGTCTCGTGACATTATTTGAAAAAATCATTGCTCGTGAAATCCCTGCGGAAATCGTTCACGAGGACGAGCACTGCATCGTAATTCGCGACATCGATCCTCAGGCCCCGGTGCATCTTCTGATCATCCCGAAGACCCTGATCCCTCGCGTGGGGGAAGCGACACAGGATCATCAAATGCTCCTCGGTCATCTTCTCCTTATCGCCGGAGCCCTTGCCAAAAAACACGACTTTGTGAACGAAGGATTTCGCGTGGTGATCAATCATGGTGGCGACGGTGGTGAGTCGGTGCCGCATCTGCATGTGCATGTCTTGGCTGGACGGGCGATGCAGTGGCCGCCAGGTTAACCGCTCGGCTTTTTTTATTTTCTGCGGAGGGAATTGATTTTTCTGCTTCGTAAGGCAATGCTTGAAAGATGTCATTGGAACGGAGCCTTCTAGCCGCACAGGGATACATCGAGTTGGAGATGTTGGGCGAAGCGCTGCGCGAGCTCGACGAGCTGGAGGGCGATGATCGCACGGGGGAGGAACCGCTCCACATGAGGCTGTTTATCGTCATGCGAACCCGTCGGTGGGAAGATGCGCTGGATGTTTGCCATACAATCAGGCGGGGAAATCCCGACCTAACCACCGGGTATATTCACGGAGCATTTTGTTTGCATGAATTGGGGCGCACGGATGAGGCGAAGGCGATGTTACTTTCCGGTCCGGCCACTCTGCTTCGCGATGCGACGTATTACTATAATCTGGGGTGCTACGACGCGGTATTGGGCAACTTTGAGGATGCTCAGCATGCTTTGCAAATTAGCTTTCGCATGGATGATCGGTTTCGTGAGATTGCAAAAAGCGATCCGGATCTGCGGACAGTGGTGGAGAGAATCAACGGATGAATTTACATGGCCTTGCAGAGCGCTTGGAGGAAGTGCTCCAAAAAAATCATTCGGATGGCATCGAAGTGGGCGCATCTGTTGCCGTGTGTGGCCCGAACGAGGTGCTCGCGTCCGTGCATGTCGGGCACATCGATGCTGCACGCACACGTCCATGGGACGACGATACGCTGGTGCTCATTTGGTCTGCTACTAAGGGACCGGCAGTGGCCTGCCTACTCACAGCACTGGAGCAAGCAGGATTTGATCTGGAATCCCGGGTCGCGGAGTTCTGGCCGGAGTTCGGTGCTGCCGGTAAGTCTGACATTTCCGTCGGTGAAGTGATTTCCCATCGCGCCGGGCTCAGTGCTCTTGATGACCCTGCCGCATCGGTGCTGGAATACGCCAGTGTGATCCGTGCCATTGAACAGCAACCCCGCCTTTGGGAACGCGGGCCGCTCCATGGGTATGCACCAAGGGTTTTTGGATTCCTGCTGGATGAAATGGTGCGACGCCTCTCGGGCGCGGTAACTCTGGGCGCCTATTGGAATACCATCTTCCGCGAACCACACAATCTAGACGTGTGGATCGGACTCCCTGAGGAACATCATGACCGCGTGGCTCAGATGCTTCCGCCTAAGGGCCAGAGCTGTCCTGACGAGAGAGATCCCTTTGTGGCAGCGATGGGTGACCCGTCATCACTCACCCGACGGGCATTTTCATCTCCCTCGGGGGTTCCCGGCGTCTCGCCGATGAATTCGCCCGCCATGAAATCGGCATCGATCCCATCGTTTGGCGGTATTGCGAATGCGGTGTCCCTCGCCCGCTTTTATGCAGGTCTTGCGAACGCTCGCGGCGGCGACGGGTGGGTATCCAAGCGCGTATTTGACTACGCCACCACACGCATGGCGCAGGGGTTGGATCAAGTGCTCCATGTTCCAACCTGTTTCTCAGCGGGTTTCATGATGGATCCCGTAGACGAATCAGGCTCCAAACTGCGCTCGACATTTGGCCCGACGATCAGCGCATTTGGTCACCCGGGCGCCGGAGGAAGCTTGGCGTTCGCAGATCCGGAGACGCAGACCGGGTTTGCCTTTGTGATGAATCAAATGCAGCCCGGAGTGCTTCCTCAAGCCCGGGCAGCGGCATTAGTCGAGGCTGTCTACACGAGTTGATGACTTTCCGGCTGCATCGTCACCTCGCTGAGCACGAGGTGCGGTGGCGCGTCAATCGCCTGCAAGATCAGGTCCGCTGCGGTGTCCACGGGGATCATTTTATCCCGTTGGACCTTCATGGAAAGGTTATCCCAAAAGGTTGAATCGACCCCCCCCAGGAAAAATAAGGCAAAACGAATGCCACTGCGGGAGTATTCTTGGGCGAAAGATTTGATCAGACCCGTCACGCCGTATTTGCTGGCGCTGTAGGCGGCGGCATTTTTCATCACCGC